>DAOVQR010000004.1 GCA_030628575.1 bacterium | reverse complement strand
TGTTTGTTGACCCTTAATAGTAGCTAAAGCCACATTGGCTTTTTGACTAGGTGAAAATACTTTTCGCATGATGCCTCCATACAAACATTCTACACCGAAATACTATCTTATTCACCTGTCCGAATTACTGGGTCCATTATAAACATCAACTTACCTTATCTTTTCACTTATCAAAAATACCCAAAATTGAATATACCAAATACAACAAACTCATTAGAGGGAAGTTTTGCTCATCTTAAAGAAAAAGTAACAATACATAGAGGACTTAGAATACAAATTAAAAAGAAAATGATTGAACAAATATTAGCAAATTAGACCCATATTTCTGATATTATGCCCTCTCGCAGTAATGCTTGTATCTGGATTTATTGTTTTTATCATACTTCTTTTGCTCATGTTTCTGATTTCTCCAATTCTTCTAAAAATATTTCCATCCAAAATAGCAGAATGGGGAGTTAAAAAACTCAAAAGTAAAGAATCTGGCGAGATGGTGTTAAAATTCACTAACCATAAATACGCTGAAAAATTTAAGAAAGCCAATGGATTGGAATAAATAACAAAGGACACTTATGCAAAAACAATCTGGGAAAATCCAGTTTTGATTTTGAAGTCAAAATGGAAGCACCTAAACCACAGGGAGGAGAACAAAAAACAGTTGAAATCAATCCTGAATTTTCCAACAAATCTGCGGAAGAAATATATAAGATAATAATTAAACAAAATCAGTTACATAATGCTAATCCGCGAATATATACAAATGCCGCGAATTTTCGTCATTCCGGATTAGATCCGGAACCTCAAAGATCCTGAAGTAAATTCAGCATGACAATCGCTCATCGACACATTTCCTAATTTAAGGTATAATATATTTATGAAAGACAAAATTAAACAAGAATATTCAGCTGGGGGATATGTAATTGATCTGAAAAATAAAAAAATACTACTAATAAAAACATACCACAACCAAGATGTAGAAATTAGCATTCCCAAAGGACATATTGATAAAGACGAAAATGATTTAACTGCTGCCAAACGAGAAATTGCTGAAGAAACTGGTTATAAAAACATAAAATTAATTAAAAAATTACCACCAGACAAATATCAATATATATCAAAAGATAGTAAAAAGATTGATAAAATTGTCTATCAGTTTTTATTTGAACTGATAGATGATAAACAAGAAAAACAAAACTTGTCTAAATATGAAAATATAAAACCAATTTGGGTTGATTTGGATAAAGCCGACAAAATTGCTACATTTGATAATGTAAAAGAAACTATAAAAGAAATACAAAGGATTTATAATGGGAATTGAAAAAATTGACTATAGAAGTCCTGAACATAAAATTTCAAAAATTGAACCTATAAAGGAATCTGAAAAGATAACTGAACGTAAGCAAGAGATGCCAGAAAAAAGGAAAAATGAGGAAAGAAAAGAGAAACAACAAGACAAAAAAATACCTGAATTAGATGAAACAACATCAGAACAATTTAAAGTTATTATAAAAGCTCGCGAAAAATATGATGAAGATATTAAAAATAATAAATAAAATTAGTGAGACTGGAGTTAAATATGAAAAGATTATATTTAGATATTGAAACCATACCGTCAAGTGGTCAGAACTTGCCAAAGTTAAAAGATTTATACGAATCTAAAAAGAAAAAATATGCCCAGCGTGGCGCTAAATATTCCAAAAAATTTAACGAGTTTGTGGAAACAACAAATTTTAGCGGAACTTTTGGCAGAATTTTGTGCCTTGCTTATGCCATTGATGACAATGAAACGGAAATTTTAACAGGTGGAGAAGATAAAATCTTAAAAGATTTTTGGGAATTAGCACAGGATGCTGACTTGTTTATAGGTCATAATGTAATGGATTTTGATTTACGTTTCATTTACCAACGCTCAATTATCCATCGTGTCAAGCCCACAAAAGATCTTTCTTTTGCTCGTTATAGACCTCACCCAATTTATGATACTTTACGTGAATGGCAGAAATGGGGTGGGGGAGGAGGCCTTGATTCCCTCGATGCACTTGCCAAAGCATTTAGTATGCCAACTTCAAAAGACGAACTCGACGGCTCTCAGGTCTACGAATATTATCAAGCAGGTAAATTAGATGATATTTACAAATACTGTAAAAAAGATGTTGACCTCACCCGTAAAATTTATAAGAGAATGATGTTTTTAGATTAGCAGATAGCTCGTGGCACGTAGCTCATAGTAATCTATACACTATCTGCCATTTTATAAGTTACCTGCCGCGCGCTACAAGCTGAGACATTTATTATAAGAATCAACTTCTTGATTATATTGATCGATCAATTTTTGGATTTCATCATGTAAACTTGATAAACTATTGGCTTGATTAATTAGTTCATTGGCTTGATCTAAACGAACTTTTCCGGCATTATATAAAGTTTCTCCCTCGTCCCAATAGGGCTGGGCTTTAGATTTATCACCGGTTTCACTGAAAATTTTATTTCCTTCATCATTCTTGACATTTCCTTGATTCATTAAATCTTTACCTTCAGATTGTAATTTATCAATCTGATTATTTAAATCCTTAATTTGCTCATACTCTGCCTGTTTTTTTTCAATATCTGCTTTGATATTAGCATCTGGCGGAGTACAATTCGGTGATGGTTTGGCAAAAATCTGCACTGCTAACCAAGTATTGCGACCTTCAATTATTCCCTTTTTTGCCGCCACGCCAATTTCTGTATATTGGGAATTCATAATATTTTCCCGGTGACCAGGGCTATCCATCCAAGCTTGAACCAACTCTACTTCTGATTTAAAATCTCCTAAGGCCAGATTTTCACCAACTAAAGCATAATTATAGCTGACTTCACCAACCCAATAAGTTACATCTCTGCCATCAACAGGTGAAATATGTTCAAAATATTGGTTTTTAAACATATCATCAACTTTATCCTCAGCTGCTTTTGTTAAAGATTCACTTTTTGATAAATCAGATAAATTTTCAGTATTTCGATGATAGTTAGTTTCCTCAATAATTTTGCCTGAATTTAGAATATCTGTTGAACTTGATCGAACCGGACCAGTTAGTGGATCTGGAGTGATAACCCTCTGAGCAAAATCTTTAATAGCTGGTAGATTTTTCTTAAGATATTTTCTTCCATACACATAACCAAAATATCCTAATCCACCTAATAGGACAATTATTATCACTATTAATATAATTTTTGTATTTTTATTCATGTATTTATAACTTGTCACTTGTCACTTGTCACTTGTCGCTTGTTACTTGTCGCTTGTTACTTGTTACTTGTTACTTGTCGCTTGTTACTTGTTACTACCCAATTTATCCACTTTACCTTTTCTCATTTATATTATAATATAAAATAAAGAAATAATAAATTAAAAGAAAGGACAATTTATGGCAAGTGTAAAAGAATCTCTAGTTGGCGCCATTGAAGGTGCAGGAGATACTGGAGAAGCAGCAATTACAACTAGTAAGGATCTAATTAAAACTGGAGCAACAAGTGTTGGTGATCTTGTTACAACAGGATTTGATGTTGTAAAAGATACCGGCGAAGACACAATTGACTTTATCAAAAGTATTGTAATCGGCGCAGTTGAAGCAACAAAGGAAACAGGTGGAGAAAGCGCTGAAGCAGTTGGTAAAGTAGTGGAAGAAGCGGAAAAAGCAGCTGGAGGAATTGCAGTTGAAGGTGGGGAACAGGTCAAACAAGGTGTGGCCAAAGCCAAAGAAATTGTAATGCAACCATTCAAATAATACACCGTATCATACAAAAAAATTTACCACACAAATCTACACAAAGGGAGCTAATTAGTTAGCTCTTTTTGTTTTGTCTAAGATATAGTATGATAGATATAATAAGGTTAGGACTCTTCCGTTTTTGGAAAAACCTCGTAGGTTTCGAATATTTAACCTGCGAGGTTAGGGAAAAAATGAGAAAGTCCTAAAGGTAATATACTAAAAATGGACACTAACTTTTTGTTTATTATTGGAGTTACAGTTTTGATTGTTGGTGCTGCTGTCGGCATTATTATTTCGTATATTAAAAAAATTGTTGGTAAAAAGCCGGAAGACGAGCAAAGTCAGAAATTAATGTTGGAAGTTATAAAAGACCTGCGCCAGGAAGTTCAAAATTCAGGACTAAAAAATCGTCAGGAACTCCAACAACGTTTAGATCAAATTGATACCAAATTATCAAAAGGTCTAAAGCATTCTTCCGAAACACTTCAGGAACAATTTAAGCAAAGTGCGCAAATTATTAGCGAAGTAACAAAACGATTGACCAAGCTCGATGAAACCAACAAACAGGTTCTAAATTTTTCCGAACAATTGGAGAGTTTGCAGAATATCCTAAAAAATCCGAAACATAGAGGTGTATTGGGAGAATATTTTCTAGAAACACTTCTTTCTAAAGTTCTGCCACCAAATACATATAAGATGCAATATAAATTCAAAAACGGTGATATAGTTGATGCTGCAATCTTTACAAAAGATAGTATTATCCCCATTGATTCAAAATTTTCATTAGAAAAATATAATAAAATTATGCAGGAAACAAATAAAGAAAATAGGGAAAAACTGGAAAAAAGTTTTAAAATGGATATAAAAAATAGAATTGATGAAACGGCAAAATATATTCGACCAGAAGAGGGGACAACTGACTTCGCAATAATGTTCATTCCAGCTGAAGGAATTTTTTCTAATTTATTAGTTTATAAAGTAGGTACAATAAAATTAAATACTCAGGATTTGCACCAATATGCATTATCTAAAAAAGTAATGATATCATCACCAAATTCATTTTTTGCCTATCTACAAACTATTTTACATGGATTAAAATCTATGAAAATGGAAGAAAATGTAAAGCAAATTATTAAACAAATTGAAAAACTAGGCAATCACTTAAATGCGTATAAAGAACATCATGACAAAGTTGGAAGCCATTTAGGAACAACGGTTAATGCTTACAATAAAGCAAATAAAGAATTTATAAAAGTAGACCGTGATATCTATAAAATTACGGATGGAAAACAGGGCGGTAACAAAGAACAATTATTAATTGATAAGCCACAAGATTTGGAAGAATAAACTAGCTTATTAGAAATTAACTTTTTAGCTTTTTAGGAATGTATTAGTTATAAATAATTGAAAAAAACAATAAATGCAAAAATCAAGGAGGGAAAACAGGAGAATTTTTACAGGAGGGTTGTTATTTTTATCAACCCTAGTGATTTTATTGACAGCAATATTTGCTAATCAGGATCAGATTAAGATCGCTGCCAATATTCCAAATTGTCAAGGTCAAATTTTATCTGCAGAAACTGAAAATAAAGAAAGTAATAATCAAGAAAAAAAGAAAATTAATGAATATCAAGTTCCGATTTTGATGTATCATTATATACGTGACTACGATAATCATGATGATAGAATTGGTATAAATTTATCTGTAAGCCCAGAAATCTTTGCCAAACAATTGGAATGGTTAAGAGACAATAATTATCAAACTATAAATCTTGATGATATAATTGATATGAGATCCTTCGATTCCACTCAGGATCAAAATCACAAATTTGTGATTTTAACCTTCGACGACGGGTATATTGATGCCTTCGCTAATGCTTTTCCAACACTTAAAAAATATAGATTTTCAGGAACTTTTTATATCACCTCTGATTTTATAGGACACGAAAATTATCTTAGTTGGGGAATGATTAAAAGAATGAATAAATCCGGAATGAAATTTGGTGGACATACTATGACTCATCCAGATTTAACTAATCTTGATGATGAGCAACTTTCCAGAGAAATAGTTGATAATAAAATGATAATTGAAAATCAAATAGAAAAACCTATTACTGATTTTTGCTATCCTTCTGGTCAATATAACGACCGTATAATGAATAAACTAAAAGAAGTTGGCTATAAAACAGCCACTACAACTCATCATGGTATCACCAACCAAAATTCAGATAAATTCCAATTGCCGAGAATTAGAATGACCAATAATACAAAACTTGAACAAGTTTTGAAATAATTTTAAATTTTAAATTTTAAATCAATTTTTAATGACAAATAATTAAAAAATAAAAACTTAATATAAACTAAAAACTAAAAATTATAAATTTATTATGAAAATTATTTACCAAGATAAAAATTTAGCTATTATTGATAAACCTGCTGGCCTTTTAGTCCACCCAACAGATAAAAAAGAAAAAGATACACTCGCACATCAAATAATTAATAAATGGCCCACCCTACGTCAAGACTTCGGGCGGCAAGCCGACCAATCACGTCTTGGTATAGTACACCGTTTAGATAAAGATACATCGGGACTACTTATTATTGCTAAAAACCCAAAAATTCTAAAATTCTTGCAAGATCAATTCAAAAAAAGGATTGTTAAAAAAATCTACTGGGCTTTAGTTTTAGGAAAAGTGGAGCCAAAACAAGGTGAAATTATCACTCAAATTACAAGAGACAAAAAAGGTAAATCAATAAAGCAAAGAATATCTAGCTTCAATTTAAGTTGGCAAAAAAGTAAAAAAGCTGAAACTGCCTATAAAGTAATTAAATATTATAAACATAAACATCATATTTTATCATTATTGGAACTGGAAATCAAAACTGGCCGAACGCATCAAATTCGAGCACATTTAAAACACAAAGGTTGGCCAATAATAGGCGATATGCTATATAATAATAAAATAAGTAAAACAATTTCTGAGGATTTAAAATTAGCCAGACAATTTTTACATTCAAAAAAAATAGAATTTTTATTACCAAGCATTGAACAAAAAATATACCAATCGCCCCTACCAGAAAAATTATCTCAGATATTAGATAAATTAGAAATATTGTAATAAATATAAAATCAGAAAGGTTTTTATGAATAAACAAAAAATTGCGATTTTGGATATTGATGGAACTGTTTTTCGAAGCAGTTTATTAATTCGGCTTTTAGATATTTTAACTTTGGAAAAAGTTTGTTCCGAACGAGTCCATCGCGAGATATCTAAAGTCAGATCCCAATGGTTTAATAGAAAAATAACTTATGAAAAATATCAAAATACACTAGTTGAGATATTAAAAAATAACATTGCTGGCATTAAGCAATCCACAGTCAGAAAATATTCTCGACAATTAGTTAAACTGCAAAAAAGTATTTATTTTGATTATACTCATAAAATCATCAAAAAAATTAGAAAAGATTATGTTTTAATTGCCATCTCTGGATCTTTGATTGAAACTCTAGAAGAATTAAATAAACATTTAAAATTTGATTTTGTTTTTGGTACAAAATTTGAAGCAAAAAATGGTGTTTATACTGGAGTGATTTTAGAAGAACCAGTTAAAGATAAAAAATCATTCCTGAAACTTTTTATCAAAAATAATAATTTGAATATGAAAGATTCAATTGGAATAGGGGATACTGACGCAGACATTGGTATATTGAAATTGGTTGATAAACCAATTGTTTTTAATCCTGATTTAGAATTATATAAATATGCTAAAAAGAGAAAATGGAAAATAGTGGTGGAGAGAAAAAATGTTATTTATATTATAAATAAATAAATCCCGAACAAAAGCCGAAGTTATCCACAATTACCCGACTGTTTTGTCGGGTGTTTTTGTGTTATAATGACCTTAAGGAGATAAAAATGAAAAAGGAGGCAACAAAAAAACAAAAAATGCTTTTGAGTTTCATTTATGATTCATTAAAAACCAATGGATATCCACCTAATTTTCAGGAAATGAAAGATTTTCTAAATATATCTTCCAATCAGACAGTGATTGATTATCTTCAGAGCATTGAAAAAAAAGAACTTATCACGCGAGAAGAAAAATCAGCAAGAAGTATAAAAATTACACCATTAGGATATAAATCTATAAAATCTAGACCACTCATCCCATTTCTTGGTACTTCTTATGCAGGAACTTTAACTCAGAGTATACAACTTACTGGACAATGGAAAGAAGTTTCAGATGAAATCAAAACAAATCATAATGTATTTTTGATAGAAATTTCTGGTGATTCAATGGTTAATGCAAACATTCAAGAAGGTGACTGTTTATTGGCTCAGGAAAGTAAAGAATATATTTCGGGTGATATAGTTGTTGTCCAAACTCCAGATGGTACTACTGTAAAAACATTTATTTCTAATGATACACCACCTTTCGTATATTTAAAACCAGAAAATCCCAAATATAAAATAATTCCATTTACCCACGAAATGACCCTACAAGCAAAAATTGTCGGGAAATGGAAAGAGGGTATTATCGAACCGTTAAAACAAGGAAAATTATTATGAGCATACCATCACAAAAAACAAAAAAAATTATTGAACAAATTTTCAAAAACGAAATTTTAAAATTTGGGTTAGAAGAATTTAAAGATTATAAAATTGAAGAAATTTTAGAAATTCGAGAAAAAGAAAAAAATAGATTCTATATAAAAGATCTTAAAACTAACGCCGATCGCTTTGTTTATGATATACAAAAACAATCTGCCAAACCAGAAGAGGTTGTTCGTCAACTTTGGCTTTATAAACTTAACAAGTACTATAAATATCCTTTTGACCGTATTGCTACTGAGAAATCTGTTCATTTTGGCAGAGAGATTCATGCTAAAGCCGCAGATATTATTGTTTACAAAAAAGATAAAATCACTCCTTACATTATTATTGAAGTCAAAAAACCAGATGTTAAAAAAGGTATAGATCAATTAAAAACCTATCTTAATGCTGAGGGTTCAGAAATTGGTGTTTGGTCAAACGGAAGAGAGAAGGTAATACTTTATCGACCCTATCCTAAAGAATTTGAAGATTCATTGAGTGATATTCCTAAAGCTGACCAAACTATTGATGATTTATTCAAAATAAAAAGAAAATGGAGTGAACTTAATCCAAAATTTGATTTTACAGAAATTGTAAAACAGATTGAAGAACTTGCACTTGCTGGTTCTGGTACTAATGTTTTTGAAGAAATTTTTAAAATGATTTATGCCAAACTTTATGACGAAAAATTAGCCAAAGAAAGACGAACCGATCAAGAAGTAATTTTTAGAAAATATAAAGAACCAGAAAAAACTTATGATGTAATAAATGATGAGCTTTTCAAGCAAGCCGTAAAAGAATGGCCAGATATTTTTGAACCAACAGATAAAATTCGGCTTTCGCCAATGAGATTAAGTATTTGCGCTGGACTTATGGAAAAAATACGGCTTTTGGAATTAGGTCAAGCAGAAATGGAAGCAGTTGATCATGCTTTTGAATATCTGATTACTGAAGTGTCAAAAGGCAAAAAGGGTCAATATTTCACTCCGCTACATGTAATTAAAATGTGTGTCAAAATGCTCAACCCCAAAGAAGATGAATATATTATTGATCCTGCTTGCGGCTCAGGAGGATTTTTGCTTCATACTATGTATCATGTCTGGGAAAAATATCTTAAAAACAACGAAGCTCAAAAAAACTATGCTCAAAAATATTTATTTGGAATTGATTTTGATGATAATATGCGTCGCATTTCTCAAGCTCTCATGCTTATTGCTGGTGATGGAAAACATCATATATTCAAAAGAAACTCTCTGGATGCTCGTGATTGGCAAGAAATTGAAAGTGAAGATGCCAGAGTCGCTCTTCGTCCACTACTTACTGATTTAGATAATTTGGCAGATAACAAAGAAAATCAAAAAACATATCGTTATCTTAATTTTGACTTAGTTCTTACCAATCCACCATTTGCTGGTGAAAACAGAGAAGACCAAGGACTTTTAAGACAATATGAGTTGGCAAAAAAAGACGGTAAGCTTAAAAATAATGTTGAACGCCATATATTATTTATTGAAAGAATAATTGATATGATAAAACATGGCGGGCGTATTGCTATAGTTTTACCACAAGGCGTACTAAACAATACCAATATGCAATATGTTAGAGAATTTTTATTTGACAAAGCTCGTATATTAGCAGTAGTTGGACTTCATGGTAACACTTTTAAACCTCATACTGGTACTAAAACTTCAGTTTTGTTTTTACAAAAATGGGGTAAAAAAGAAGATAAACCATTCAAAGATTATCCAATTTTTATGGCAGTGTCCCAAAAATCAGGCAAAGATAATTCCGGAGATTATGTTTTTAAAAAAGATCAAAATGGAAAGCCAATTTTTAATATTAATGGTAAAAAAAGTGTAGACCACGACCTCGACGAAATAGCAGACAAATTTATAGAATTCGCAAAAGAAAATAAATTTGAGTTTTGGAGGTAAAAATGGTAGAAATACCATCTAAATTAGATAGTTGGGACAAAATAATTGATGGGTCGGGAAGCGATGTTCCAGCTAAAAGAGATCAAGCACGAGTTAAAGCAACTAAAAAATTGGTTTCATCTATAACTGATCTTAACTTAAAAATATTTTCTTTACAAAAAGTAATCGAGTACAGAATAGATAAACTTAAGGATAGCATTGATAAATTTAATTCGGAAACCGCTAGACTTTATAAAGTTAATATTTGGCTAACTGTGATAATAGCTTTAGCCACAATAGCCAATGTTTTGGTAGCAATTTTTAGATGACATATTCAATTATCAAAAAATCACAACTCGAAGGAGCTTTGCGACTGGATGCTAAATTTTACCAACCAGAGTATTTGAGTTTGATAAATAATCTCGATAAACTGAAAGCTATCCCTATCAAACAAGTTGCTATCAATTCTAAAAGAAAATTTAATCCAAAAAAAGATGAGTATTTTGATTATATAGAAATTTCTGAAATAAATTTATCAACGGGAGAATATAATAAATCAAATATTATTGGGTCTGAAGCTCCAGATCGCGCACAATGGACAATTAATAAAGACGATATTATTATTTCAACTGTTAGACCTATTAGAAACGCTATTAGTTTAATTACAGAAAAAAACTCTTATTTAGTTTGTTCTTCTGGTTTTGCAGTTCTGAAATCGAAAAAAACTGAACCAGAATATTTATTTGCTTATTTAAAATCAAAACCAATAATTAAACTTTTGGATAGACAAACAACTGCTACGATGTATCCAGCAATAACCATTGAAGATATTTTAAATATAAAAATATATTTAGGCGATAATGAATTCAGAAAAAAAATTGTTAAATTGATTAAATTTTCTATGAAAGAATTACTGAACTCCAAAAAATTCTATCAACAAGCGGAAAATTTACTTTTAGATAGATTAAAACTGAAAAATTTTGAAACAGATAAATCAAAAGTTAATATTGTAAATCTTTCAGATGTTAAATCTGCCAATCGTATAGATGCCGAATATTTTCAGAAGAAATATGAAAAATTAATTGGGAAAATTAAAAAACAAAAATATGAGAAATTGGAAAATATTATTGAAAACGTTGAGGCAAAATTTAATCCAAAAACAAAAAGTGAAGAAAAATTTAAATACGTGGAACTTTCTAATATAAATCAGTCAATCGGAACTATCGAAGATTTTACCAAAGTATTGGGTAAAAATGCACCAAGTAGGGCAAAGCGACTATTAAAAGAAAATGATGTGATAGTTTCAAGTGTAGAAGGTTCTTTAAAAAAAGTAGCTTTAGTAAATAAAAATCAAGAAAATTATTTAGCTTCTACTGGTTTTTTTCAATTTAGAAGTAAAAAAATATTGCCAGAGGTTTTATTGATTTTAGCAAAAAGTATTGTTTTACAATTTCAGCTGAAACAAAGATGTGCAGGGACAATTTTAACTGCTGTTCCTCAAGAATCTATCAAAAATATTTTAATCCCAATACTTCCAAAATCCACCCAACAAACAATCGCCGAACTTGTTCGCAAATCTCATACATCACGTCAAAAATCTAAACAACTTCTTGAACAAGCTAAAAAGAAGGTTGAAGAAATAATTGAGAAAGAGGATAAATGAGTAAGAATCTTTCAAGAAATTATACTATTAAACATAACAAATATCCTATAAAACAATCCCTCCGGGACTGGATAAATAATTATCCTGAATCATTTCATCCTTGCGATATGAATCGTTTTTATAGTTTTGTAAAATGCATTTGCCGTTATAGCCGAAAACAAAAGGGTTATCAATGGTTGGAAAAAAAATTAAAACAGGAATCAAATTTAAATAATGAAAAAATTAAAATCTATTGTGATAAATTTGTTGAATTACAAAAATTCTACAAAACCCCTCGTTTGCAAATTTACAAATACTAATAAGAATGCTATTACGCTTATTATATTTAATTTACACTAATATTGTTCAAGTTTATCGAGAACTATAAGAACTTCTCCACCGGATTTCATTCAAGTCGAAGAAAAAATGTTATATATAATATAAATAAATATTAGTTAATATACCTTTATGGAACAAGCATCAAATGAATAATAATCTTCTAGAAAAAATTGGCAGATATCTGCCAAAATACAGCGAAATTGATTCATTAATCTTATTTTTATTAATATCTACTTACCTTCTTATTTCTGATCAATTTCGTAGTATTTTATTTAGTTTGTTTTCTCTTGGCACTAGTGGTACAAAGATATTAGTACTATGTATTTTATATTTCGTTTGTTTAGGAGTTGGTTCTTACTATGCTTTAAATATTAAAATACAAACTAGCAAAAAAATTCAAAGATTAATCGCCATATCTTGTGCTTTTGTGGTCAGTATTTTTAGCTTAATAGTTGGATATTTTATGTTGAATTATTTTCAAGAATTTAAATTTGACTATAATATAATTATCACTCAAATTTTTATAGCTATTAATTTGGCTAAAGCAATTTTTACAATGGCATATTTGCGAGGTACGGATAATGGTTTGGCAGTTTATAATCCCAATAATGCCAAATTACTGCATATTATAATAGTAGTAATAAGTTTATTTATATTAATAATATATTACAATCAAACTAATTTAAATATCTTCTTAATTATGTTAAATATTTATAGTATTACTAGTTTAATTGCTAATTTGCCATTTTTAAATCAACAACAAAAATCTACAAATATTTAATCATATACAATTTGTTTAATCTATACCCTAATTTTCGATAATAATTGCGGACTCCGATGCCGGAGATAACTGCGATTTTTGAAAGATCAAATTCTTTTTTAACAATCACTTCTACTTGTTTAATTAATTTACGTCCTAGACCTTTATGCTGAACTGGCTTGCCACCCGTAGCTTTAGCGTAGGGTGGGATCATTTGTCCATAAGTATGCACCTCACGAATGATCGCGTTGCGATCGCTGACTAACGCTGACCTATCCGCAGACTTACGCTGAATTATCCAAGATGGAATTCTCAAGCGTAAAAGGGCATATATCCGATTATTTTTATCCACGTATTGCAAGAATATCTCTTTACCATCTGAGGCATCATAATCAATTCGTTTCAATTTTACTGGTAATTTTTTATCTTCCCTAATTTCACGACAACGAATACATTTACACAAATTACGTCCGTATTTTTTATACATCTTTTGATGAATAATTTGACGTAAATTGGAAATTGTTGAACCACCAATAATATTCTGTTTGGGAATATCGCGAATACATCTTTGCACTCTAACATATTCTGGTAATTTTTTTTTAATTTCAATTAGCAATTTTGTCAGTTGTTTATCGGTATAAGGAATATATTTTCCTTGATAATATAATTTGGTTAATTTAGCGTATTTAGTTACCACACATGGATAGATTTTAATCATATCTGGCTGAAAATCAGGATTTGAAAACAATTCTTTAAACATTTCTACATCATTTTTATAAGTTGACCCATATAAATTAGGCATCATATGATAACAAATCTTAAATCCGGCGTCTTTCAAAAGTTTTGTTGCTCTTATTGTTTCTAATATATGATGACCACGATTATTTTTATCTAAAACACGGTCGTAGGTTGACTGAACACCAATTTCTACCCGCGTGCATCCTAATTCACGGAAAAATTTCAATTCTTTTTCATCAATAAAATCCGGCCGTGTTTCTAACGTTAAGCCAATAATTCTATACTTTGTACGCTCGTTCTTTTTCTGCTCTTTTTTTAAAATTTCTCTGAGTTCTTTTATTGTTCTTTTATTTAAATTTAAATCTTTTATCGTTTGAATTTTTTACTTGTTGCTTGTTACTTGTCGCTTGTTACTATATTGATTACAAGCTGCAAAACAGCCAATAATAAATTTAAGCTGGTAAATAGTAGGTAAGTACGACCAAGTTCCTCCCATTACAATTAATTCAATCTTATCAGCCGGATTGCCAGCCAACTCTAGTCCTCGCAAACGAATATTAATTTGTTTGACAGGATCATAATCAGCCAAAATCGCTCTCATAACCGCTGGTTCATTATCAATATAACTTTTTGGCACATTTTTTTGCGAAGGACAATAAATGCATTTTCCCGGACAAGGGTAGGGTTTGGTTAAAACTGCCACCGCCGCAATTCCCGAAGAAGTTCTTATTCTTCTTTTTCTTAAAATCTCAAACAGAGTATTATTCGTTTTAATTCGTTTTTCCTTTATTAGTCGTCTATACGTGTTCAATAACATGGGATGTGTGACAAAATTAATTTTATATTTCTCACAAGCATCTTTTTGCAATAATAAAAGTTGACGCCTTGATTTGATACTATTTTTTATCGCTTGATTAATAATATCCTCACAGGCATCTTTTTCATTTTTATCTTTTGGTTGTATTCTAACATTTGGCTTCATATCAGTAATATTTTACCTGATTGCACAAATATTTACTAGTGTTATAATAAATATAGCTAAAAAATGCAAACATAGGTCGATAATTTGCAAATAGTTCGTATAGAAACGAGTTATGTGAAATAGTCAGAAATTTCTTTATTATTTTTTAGAATTTTTTGGCAATTTATTTCAGGTCGAACATAGCTTGTGATATAATTTAGTCGTTTAATAATTTAACTTATAAAATTATGAGTATTGAAAAAATGGGTGGGGCTTCGCCCGAAAAAGAACCAAAAATCATTATTGCCGAACTAGAAAAATCATTTCAAGATTGGCTAAAAGAAAATCCTGATTTAGCCGAGAAAGTTAAAAGTGAGCTCATAAGCATTTATGGCTACGATGAAATTGAAATGA
>DAOVQR010000134.1 GCA_030628575.1 bacterium | reverse complement strand
ATTTTTAAAGATAAGGGTCAACTCGAACCGCCCTTGAGAGAATTGGAACATACATATTATACGTTCGATATTTTAATGGATTATGGTGCATTTCGTGATGTGCAGCGCCATCGAATGTGTACTCAAACCAATCAGTTGGTTACGGTTGAACATGAATATGATATTCCAGAGCAGATTATTGAGCTGGGATTAAAAGATAAATTTGTTTCTGCATGTGAGGCATCAAAACAAGCATATAAAGAAATCGTCAAAAAATTTCCTTATGAAGCTCAATATATTGCTGCCTTGGCATTTAAAAAAAGAACTTTGATTACTTGGAATTTAAGAGAATTGTATCATTTTATATCACTTCGTACTAGACCCGCTGGTCATATTTCTTATCGTCGAATTGCCTATCAAGTTTATCAAGCTATAAAAAAAGTACATCCGATATTAGCAAAACATATATTTTATCTAAAACCGGAATAATTAAAATTGTTAGGAGTTATTATGTCAAAAGAAAAACAATCTAAATTAGATATTATGCGGCATAGTTGTTCGCATTTAATGGCTGTGGCAGTTTTGGAAATGTTTCCCAAAGCCAAATTAGCTATTGGCCCGGCCATTGAAGATGGTTATTATTATGATTTTGAGTTGGACCGCCCGCTTATAAATCAGGATCTAAAAAAGTTGGAAAAAATAATGACTAAAATTAGGTCAAAAGGTGATAAGTTTAAACACGAAGAGTGGACAATTAATAAAGCTTTAAAATATTTCAAAGATAGAAAAGATAAATATAAAGTAGAACTTATCAATGATCTAGTCAAAGATAATTCTAAGTTAAAAAAAGTTTCAATCTATAAAACTGGCGACTTTATTGATTTATGTGTGGGACCGCATATAAAATCAACCAAAGATATTGGGCCATTCAAACTTTTAAATGTTGCTGGTGCTTATTGGCGAGGAGATGAAAAAAATAAAATGCTGCAAAGGATTTATGGAACATGCTTTGAGACAGAAAAAGATCTTAAGAAATATCTGGAAAAATTAGAAGAGGCAAAAAAACGCGATCATAGAATTCTAGGAAAACAGTTAGATCTATTTATGTTTGATGATGAAATTGGTTCTGGATTAGTTTTATGGCTGCCGAAAGGAGCGCAATTATTTAATACTATAAAAGATTTTGCTTTCAATACCTATCTAAAAAATGGATATAAACCAGTAGTGACACCGCATATTGCATCAACCGAATTATTTAAACACTCTGGACACCTGGATTTTTATAAAGAAAATTTATATTCGCCGTTTACGGTGGAAAAACAAAAATATATGGTAAAGCCCATGAATTGTCCATTTCATGTGAAAATGTATAATAGTCAAATTCATTCCTATCGTGACTTACCAATTCGTTGGACAGAGATGGGAACTGTTTATCGATATGAAAGAAGCGGGGTGTTGCATGGATTAACTCGTGTTCGAGGATTTACTCAGGATGATGCTCATATAATCTGTACTAAAGATCAATTAAATGATGAAATTGTTAAAGCGTTAAAATTAACAAAATATATACTTAATATTTTTGGATTCAGAGATTTCGAAATAAATATCAGTACCCGAGATCTAGAAAATAAAGATAAATTTATTGGGGAGGATAAAGATTGGAAAAAAACAGAAGAAGCACTTAAACAAGCTGTTAAAAAAGCTGGATTAAAAAAATTTGTTTATGACATTGGCGGCGCAGTATTTTACGGACCCAAGATTGATATCAAAATTGCTGATGCTTTAGGTAGGATGTGGCAATTATCAACCATTCAAGTTGACTTTAATTTACCTTCTAGATTTAAAATGAAATATATTAATAAAGAAGGAAAAGAACAAACGCCATTTATGATTCATCGTGCGCTTTTAGGATCGTTGGAAAGATTTATTGGAGTTTTAATTGAACATTATGCTGGTGCATTTCCTATCTGGTTATCACCTGTTCAGGTGAAGGTTTTGGCTATTTCACAGAAGCATAATAAATATGCGAGCAAAGTTGCAGATGAATTATTTGAAAATGATCTTAGGGTTGAAGTTGATAATTCTGATGAAACTCTTGGCAAAAAAATCAGAAATGCACAACGCGAGAAAGTGCCGTATATGCTTATTGTAGGTGACAAGGAAGTCAAATCCAGCAAAGTTGCACCTCGGACACGTTCTGGCAAAGATCTTGGTGCTATGCCTATAAAACGCTTTATTGAGCGGATTAAAAAAGAAATAGAGAGTAAAAAATAATTTATTATTGGTTATTGATCGAATCATTGATAATTCGCCACCGTCTCTTTTTTTCTTCTCGAGAAATATCATCTTTATATTTTTTATAAGCCAAAGTTCCGGGGCGAGGGGAATATTGGGCTACATAGACCTTATAAAAACCAATTTTTTTACATAAATTCACTGTGTTTTGGAATTGGGTTTTTGTTTCAGTTGGAAAACCTACTATAATATCAGTGGACAATTTTAAATTTTTAATTTTATATTTTAAATTATCAATAATGTCTAAATAATCATTAGATGTGTATCTGCGGTTCATTTTTTTCAAAATCTGATCATCACCAGATTGCAAGGGGAGATGTAAAACTCGTTCCCATTTTTTTAATTTCGGTAAAATATCAATCAAGCTTTTATGAAAATCATGAGGATTGGGACTGGTAAAATTAAACTTAAAATCACCGTTAATTTTATCAACTTTTTCTAATAAGGAAGCAAATGGTATTTTTCCTTGTCGCTTGTTACTTGTT
>DAOVQR010000030.1 GCA_030628575.1 bacterium | reverse complement strand
TATCAATTCTTGGCAAAACATCAGGCCCCAAAGCAGGTTGGTTTATTAATATTTTGGATAGAGATTTTATAATTGATCGTTTTGATTCAATAGCCAAACACTAATCAATTAATAAGCTTTTTTTATAATAACCAAATAATAAATAGAATAATACTCCAAATGAAACGATCGTTTTACTTGGGGTATCGATAATTTTACTTATATTTGTTTTTGTTTGGATATAGAGTTATAATTTATTTATAAAAGATCAAGAAATATTAATAGAGAAGGGATAATAGTTGAAACTATTAATTGCTACTCACAATCCGGCGAAGTTTAAGGAAATGTCTAGTATTTTATCAGATTTAAAAAAACTAAAAAAATATCTAGAAGAAAATTATTTAAAATAGGGAGTTTTATGCTTGATATAAAGTTTATAAGAGAAAATATGGATAAAGTAAAAAAGGCAGTACAAAATAAAGATGTTAAAGTTGATATTGATAAAATCATGGAATTGGATAAAAAGAAACAGGATTTGACTAAAAGAGTAGAGATGTTGAGAACAGAAAGAAACAAAGCTGCTAAGAAAAAAAGTGTTGAAAAAGGTAAAAAGATCAAGAAAATGCTGCAGGATTTGGAACCCCAGCTGGTAGAAGTATCAGAAGCTTTGCTTGAACTTATGTATCACTTGCCAAATATCCCTGCCAAGGATGTGCCAGTTGGCAAAAATGAATCGGAAAATAAAATCATCAAAACTTGCGGCAAACCCCAGAAATTTGATTTTAAAATTAAAGATCATCTTCAATTAGGCAAAGATTTGGATTTAATTGATACTGAACGAGCGGCAAAAGTTTCCGGCAGTCGTTTTAGTTATCTAAAAAACCAAGCAGTGATTTTGGAATTTGCCATTGTCAGATGGTTGATGGATATGTTGGGAAAAAAAGGTTTTCAACCAATCATTCCCCCGGTTTTGGAAAAAATGTCAACTGCCAAAGGGACAGGGTATTTTGAAGCATTAAATGATGATGCCTATCACACCAAACATGATGAGATGGTTTTGGTGGGAACTTCCGAACAATCAATTATTCCTTATTATATGGATGAGATAATTCAAGGTGATTTGCCCAAAAGATTTGTCGGTTTTTCCACTTGTTTTCGTCGCGAGGCAGGTTCATATGGCAAGGATGTAAGCGGAATTTTAAGACAGCATCAATTTGATAAATTGGAAATGATATCCTTTTGCCAGCCAGAAAAATCAGACCAAGAGTATAATTTCATATTATCTTTAGAAGAAAAAATTATGCAGGAGTTGAAATTGCCTTATCAAGTTATTCAAATGTGCACTGGCGATTTGGGTCTTCCGGCTGCCAGAAAATATGATATTGAAGTTTGGATTCCGTCACAAAAAAAATATCGAGAATTAACCAGTTGTTCTAGTTGTACTGATTTTCAAGCTCGACGGCTAAATATCCGCTATCGTGACAAAAATGGCAAAACTCAACTAGTCCATACATTAAATGGCACTGGTTTAGCCATTGGCCGTGCTTTGGTGGCAATTTTAGAAAATTATCAATCCTTCGACAAAGTTCAGAATAAACATTTTGTAAAAATCCCAGAAGTTTTGCAAAAATATACAGGATTTAAAGAGATTAAATAGACTTCTTCCGAGATAATTTTTCGTTACGAAACGAAGAAATTTTGAGCGAAAATTATGAAGAATGGGGAAGGCGTCCCCTGTGGGACGTTGACGAATGATAAATGATTTGCAGCCAAAATTTCAAGTTGTAGTAGAAAAGATTATTTCAGAAGAAGTCTAATAAAGAAGTAAGTCAATAATTGAAAGGGTTTTATGCGTATAATTTTAAAAGGGCTTCACGGTTTTAAAATTTATCCGGAAAATAAGGAATATGTGGAGAAGAAATTCCGCAAGTTTGAAAAAATGGTCAAAGAACCAGCCATTATGGAATTTGCTTTTGACCATACCAAAAGAACTCGTGGTAGTTTATCAAAAAGGGTTCATTTGACTTTTACAATGGCAGGATTAAAAAAACCCGAACACCTTGAAGAACTGTCCGAACATTTTCCTGAAACGATTGATGGAATTTATGAACGATTCGAGAAATTTCTTCGTCGATATCACGAAAAAGAAAAAGAGCACAGGAAAAGAAAATAATCCACTAATATACTAATTACACTAATAACACTAATTTTTTTGGTGTTTTTTATTGTATAATTAACCATATACTGGTATAATTAATTAGAAATTTATTCATTTATATAAAATATTATTCGTAGCATTCGCATATCATTCGTAGATTTGCATCATGTTGCGACCATAGGGAGTATTATGGGATTTTTTGATAAAATTTTTGGTGATCCAAATAAAAAAGAGCTTGATAAACTTGAGCCAATTGTGGCTATTATCAATAATTTAGAAGATGAATATATTAAATTTACAGATGACCAGTTACGAAATAAAACTAAAGAATTTAAGGATAGATTATCAAATGGTGAAACGCTTGATGATATTTTGCCTGAAGCTTTTGCCACAGTTAGGGAAGCATCAAAAAGAGCTTTAGGTCAGCGGCACTACGATGTTCAGATGATGGCGGGAATTGCTCTTTATCAAGGCAAAATTACTGAAATGAAAACAGGTGAGGGTAAAACTTTAGCTGCCACTTTGGCTTTATATCTTAATGCTTTAAAAGAAGAAGGTTGTCATTTGGTAACAGTAAATGATTATTTAGCTCGTCGTGATGCTGGCTGGATGGGAAAAATTTATCACTTTTTGGGTATATCAACATCTGCCATCGGACACGATGCGTCATTTTTATATGATCCACGAGCGGATATTGAATCAGAAACTGATGAACGATTAAAACATTTTCAACAAGTATCAAGAAAACAGGCCTATGGGGCGGATATCACTTATGGCACTAATAATGAATTCGGCTTTGATTATTTGCGCGACAATATGGCAGTTGATACATCGCAAATGGCTCAGCGAAAATTATATTTTGCCATAGTTGATGAAGTTGATTCAATTTTAATTGATGAAGCCAGAACCCCATTAATTATTTCGGCGCCGGCTGAAGAATCAGCGTCTTTATATGCTCGTTTTGCCCAATTAGTGCCGCAGTTAAAAAAAGATGAAGATTATCAAGTAGATGAGAAGGAACGATCCGTAGTATTAACTGATAATGGTATGAAAAAAATGCAGCAATTACTTTCACTTGATAATATTTATCAATCAAAACATGTAAAATTAGTGCATCATTTGGAAGAAGCATTAAAAGCGCATGCCTTGTTTAAAAAAGATAAAGATTATGTTATTAAAAATGGTGAGGTGGTAATTGTTGATGAATTTACCGGACGACTTATGTCAGGTCGTCGTTATTCGGAAGGTCTTCATCAAGCCATCGAGGCCAAAGAAGGTGTAGAAGTTAAGCGTGAATCTAATACTATGGCCACCATTTCATTTCAGAATTATTTTCGAATGTATCAGAAATTAGCCGGTATGACTGGTACTGCCGTAACTGAAGCAGAAGAATTTGCCAAAATCTATAATTTGGAAGTTGTAGTTATTCCAACAAACAGGCCTTTAATCAGAAAAGACATAGAAGATGTGATTTATAAAACAGAAAGTGGAAAATACCAGGCAATTGTTGAAGATGTTCGTGAGCGCAGTAAAAATGGCCAGCCAATATTAATTGGTACAATTTCCATTGAAAGAAATGAGTTTTTATCAAAACTTTTAAAACGAAATGGGATTAAACATAATTTGTTAAATGCCAAGCAGCATGAACGAGAAGCAAAAATTATTGCTCAAGCTGGACGTCCTGGTGCTGTAACCTTAGCCACTAATATGGCTGGTCGAGGTGTGGATATAGTTTTAGGAGGAGAACCACCAAAAAAAATTCAAAATTCAAAATTCAAAATTCAAAATTCAATAAAGCAGTGGGAAGAATTGCATAAAAAAGTTTTAGATGCGGGGGGGCTGCATGTGATTGGTACTGAACGTCATGAGTCACGGAGAATTGACAATCAGCTTCGTGGTCGTTCCGGTCGTCAAGGTGATCCGGGTTCAACTCAGTTTTTTGTTTCTATGGAAGACGATTTAATGCGGATTTTTGGTGGTGAACGAATGAAAACTATTATGGATAAATTAGGATTACCTGATGATCAGCCGATTAAGCATAAAATGATTTCTAATTCCATTGAGCAGGCGCAGAAAAAAGTAGAAGGTTATAATTTTGATATTAGAAAACATTTGGTTGATTATGATGATGTAATGAATAAACATCGAGAGGCAATTTATCGTAAACGAAAAAAAATTCTTGACCTTGATTCAAAAAAAGATAATTGGTTGCATGAAGAAATTAAATCAATACTTAGCGATAAGGAAAAAGAAAAATATTTGCAAAAAGAATCAGCAATTGGTTTAGATAAATTACGTTATGTTGAAAAAATGATTTATCTTAGAACTATTGATATGCTTTGGGTGGAACACTTAAATACTATGACAGAACTTCGAGAAGGTATCGGACTTCGAGGTTATGGACAACGCGATCCCTTAGTAGAATATAAGGAAGAATCCTATCGTCTTTATCAGAATCTTATTGGCACTATTGAACAACGAGTTATTGAATTTTTGCTTAAAGTTGAAGTTCGTGAGGAAACTTCAACAGAAACTCCTATACAATCTCCGCGCGCGAATTTAGTTCTGAGGGGAGCCGATGAATCCATGACAGGAGGAGCTATCAAGCAACCAGCTGTTAGCCACCCGCCACAAGCCACCCGCCACAAGCCACCCGCCACAAGCCAAAGCCCAAATGGTGTCAATGTTACTGTTCGACAAACTCAAACTAATGAAACTCAGCCAGCAGTACAGGTAAAACGTTCAACACCCAAAGTCGGTAGAAATGATCCATGTCCGTGTGGTTCTGGCAAGAAATACAAAAAATGTTGTGGGAAATAAATAAAAATGAGAGGCGTCAGATATAACACGTAGTTATATCTTCGTTTCTCTCTCGTGATATTTTTATTGTATCAAATATGCATATTTTTTGTCAAATTTATGATTTAAAAGGTTCATTTATTATGAAAAAACGAAGACCACTCATAATTTGTTTTCAGGGGATGCCGGCAAGATGAAAAGGGAAATTCAGAAAAAATAATTCAATTTATTAAGAAATATTATGAAAATTAAGGCAATTATTTTTGATATGGATGGGGCGCTTGTTATCCTATCAACAAATTTTCTGATATACTTAAAATAGTAAAATAATTTTTCAATAATCTCTGATAATATAATATGGAGAACATTATGAATGAATCGGAATTAAAGTTTGGTAGTATTGAGAAGTCACCAGAAGAGAATTTAGATAATATAAATGAATTTTTTAAAAATCAATTAAAAAGAATGCAAAAGGTAAAAGAGGGAGATAGAATTGATGTTAAATTTACAGTTTTAAAAAATTTTATTAAAGAATTGGATAGTGGAAATTTTTTTGATGATATTTATAATAGTTTGGCTGAAATTGAAAAACATGCAATTATTACACGTTTAGAAAATATAGCTATGGATGGAAAGATTTCTTACGATTTAGTCGATAAACTCGAGGAAAAATTATATGGTACTGTTATAAATGAAGAGGGAGAAAAAGGAATTGATTTATCTAAAAAGTTTAAATTAGAAAAAGCATTGCAAAAAGAAAATAATAATTTAATGAAAAAAATGAAATAAAAAACTATAAATATTTTGGAGGATTTTGACCAATAAGGAAATATCTCAAAAAATTAATGAAATTGGGGAGATGCTGGAAGTTTTAGATGCCAACAGTTTTAAAATATCTGCTTATCAAGGAGCAGCCCGAATGATTGAAATGACATCAGAATCTCTTGGGGATATCTATGAAAAAGATGGTTTAAAGGGATTAGAAAATATCAAAGGTATTGGGGAATCAATCGCTGAGAAAATTGAAGAATTAATTAAAACTGGCAAAATCAAATATCATCAGCAACTTTTGAAAAAAGTGCCTGAGCCAATTTTAAAATTTAGTTCTATCCCCGGAGTCGGCCCCAAAACCGCAAAAAAATTATATGAAACTTACAAAGTCAAAGATATCAAAGATCTCAAAAGGGCCTTAAAATCTGATAAAGACGAAAAAGATTTCAAGGAAAAAACTCGCCAAAATATTTTGCAGGGTATTGAAATTGAAAAGAAAATTGGCGATAGAATGCTTTTATCTTTTGCTGAACCAATTGCTCAGGAAATTGTAGAAACTTTAAAGAATTACCCGGAAGTCAAAAGTGCTGATGTAGTAGGCAGTTTAAGACGAATGAAGGAAACAGTAGGGGATATTGATATCGTAGCTGCACTACAAGATCGAAAATCCGAAATCCGAAATCCGAAATCCGAAACAAATTCTAATAACCAAAAATCTAATGATCAAAACAATAAAAGATTAATAGATAGATTTGTTAAAGAAGATTTTGTTGCTAAAATTGTCAATCAAGGTGATACAAAAGCAACAATTATTAATAAAAATAATGTGCAGATTGATTTGGAGATTTTAGCAAAAAAAGAATACGGATCGTTGTTACAGCATTTTACAGGATCTAAAGATCATAATATTGCACTTCGTACTTGGGCTGAAGAACATGGTTTTTCAATATCAGAACATGGAATTAAAAAAGTAACAAGTAACAAGCGACAAGTAACAAACAAAATTATCAAATGTTCAAAAGAAGAGGAAGTATATAAAACTCTTGGAATGGATACACCAGTGCCAGAACTTAGGGAAAATCGAGGAGAAATTGAAGCTGCTTTAAAGCATCAACTGCCCAAACTAGTAAAATTGTCAGATATCAAAGGTGATTTACATATGCATTCAACATATTCTGATGGATTATCTTCTATTGAAGAAATGGCAAAATATTGTAAAAAATTGGGCTATGATTATATGGCAATAACTGATCATCCATCAACTTTAGGTATCACTCAAGGATTAAAAGAAAAAGATATTGATAAATATGTTAAAGAAATTAGACGAGTATCAAAAAAAGTCGGCATTGAAATTTTTGCCGGAATTGAAGCAAATATCAAACCAAATGGTGATATTGATTTGTCTGATCGAACTTTAAAGAAATTTGATATAGTACTTGCTGCAATCCATACCAGTTTTCGACAAGATAAAGAAACAACGACAAAAAGATTGATAAAAGCAATCCAAAATCCTTATGTAAAAATTATTGCTCATCCCACAGGACGTTTAATCAATCGCCGACCAGGCGTTGATGCTGATTGGGAAGAAATATTTAAAGTATGTGTATCAAAGTTTTAATATGGATTTAATCTACACATTCGTCTACATATTCACCTGCTAGAAATGTTCATAAAGTATGTTTCCATTATTACTTTTCCAGCAAATGGGATGGATGAGATATTTGAAAAATG
>DAOVQR010000002.1 GCA_030628575.1 bacterium | reverse complement strand
TAAAGTTTTTGGAAGCACTTGGAATAAAAAAACCTGATCTTTTTACCGAAGTAAATAAAATTATCTTGCCAAAATATCAAGTGGGAAAAACAATAGAAAATAAAGAATATTATAACGATATCAAAAAAATACTAAAGGCTCGTAAGACCATACCATCAAATGAGAAAGATAAATTTATTGAAAAATGGTCTGATATTAATTTCATTGATTCGATTAATAATATTACGGGCAAACATTATTTACGAAAAGCTTCAGAAATATATTTTAAAAATAAAGATTTAAAAGAATATTTTGATGGTTATAAATCCATATTTTTGGTCTCAGATAAACTTTATAAAAAAATTGGGAAAGAACGGTTAGAACCTTTTTTAAAGGAATTAGGGGTTGAAAATAAACCGAAACGGATTGAGATACAAAGTAATTTATCGAAAGACGAACATGTAAAAATTCAAGGTGAGCAGCACAGTAAATATGGTCATGAATATGCGACAATAACAGATTATGAATATGAAGGATTAGAAAATTTTATAAAAGATATTACCGTTAAAAAATCATTATTACTGTGGAGATTATTGTTAAAAAATATTGAACAAAGAGTGGACACATTTTTTAGAGGAGAATATTGTTGGTTCTTTCGTTATCAACATAAAAGTTTTATTGAACCAAAATTTCTTAAAACACTGAAATCAAAATCGTGGCTATTTAACAAAAACAATAAATTCGTAAAACCAAATGAGATTACCTTTTCTGAATTGCCAAATAAGTATACTAAAGATAACGAAAATATAGATATTCTTCTAGAAAACCTTGAATTTAATAAGCCCAATGTCGTAGTCAAACTGCCAGAAAATGATCAATTGATTAAGGATTTAAAAGATAAAGGATATTCAGGTGAAGACATTAAAAATTTTCCACCTAAAAATACAAAGAAAGCAGAATTACAACAAAAAGACAAAGTTAATAGTTGGATACCAGAATGTCAGCCCAATCAGATTGATGTAAAAATTGAAAAAGTTGAATTAGTAAAAAACATAACACCCGACCTAAAAGATCAAGCAAAGCAATTAGAAAAAAATAAAAGTATACAAGCTGAAAAAAATAAAAGGAGTGAAATAGAAGCCGATATTATTGAAACACAAAATTACATTGATAGACAAAAAATTGGAAACTGGGGCGAAGAATATGTTTATGAATCATTAAAAAAAGAATACGAGAAAAAAGGAACTCCTATTAAAACTGATTTTGGATTTAAAACAAATTATGGTAATGAAAAAATCGAAATTGTTTGGTTAAACAAACCAGGTAACATAGGAAAGGGTTATGATTTTGTTGCAAAGAAAAATGGAATAGAAATTGAATACATTGAAGTAAAAGCAAAAACGGGGAAAGATAAGGAATTAATAGAAATTACGGGAACTCAGTGGGAATTTGCTAGAAAACTTTATGATCAAGGTAAGGGAGAAAAATATGTGCTGTATGTAGTTTATAATGCTGGAAAATCAAACGCTGAAATAAAAATGTTGAGAAATCCAATTAAACTTTGGAAAGATGGAAATCTTTATGCTCATCCTATTAATTTTAAATTATAAATTTTACAGATTCAATAATGAAAAAATTAAAACAATTGAAAAATAAATTAAAAATAGAACAAACTGTAAATATAGGGCAGTTTAGTAGCGTAGCAGATTTATTTTTTTGTAACAATAAAATTTCTATTCACACTGGAGACAACAAAGAAAGAATAATTGATAGAAGGGAAGGTTTACTGCTAAAAAATCACTTTATCAATACCAAATCCATTTTAGATCTTGCAAAATTTCACCTTGTTTTATCTAATAGCTCAATAGCTGAAAAACTTGCCCTATCCACATCTGATTCTAATACGAAAATTGAATCTGATCATAGAGAACTTTTTGAAGAACAGTCTCTAAATGCGACTCTCGTATTTGCGAATGCAAGCATTGACTATTTACAGATACTCCTTATGCTTGCATATACTTCTTTTCATGATCTCGAAAAACTAGTTGGTAAAGAAAAAGTGAAAAATAAAATAAACCAAGGGAATATTAGTCAAAACGACTGGTACGTGGCTTTCTACGCTAAATTACAGGAACAATTTAATAACAAGTTTAAGGATAATAATAACAACAATATACCCAAGTGGCTCATAAAAGATTATAGTAAAATTAAAAAAATGAACATGGAATTAAAAACCAAGTATCAAGCGAATGCTATTAAGCATTATTCTGTAACGAGCTTTCTTAAATCTAATACAGCTAATGTGCTACGCTCAAATTATACAAGTATTAACATGGATGCCTTTTATTCAAACAAAATACATACAATATCGATAGGTTCAAGATCGAGCATTATATCCCTAAAAGATTGTAGATCATTCCTTTATGCGTATATTAACACGAGTATAAGATTATTTAATCGTTTGTATAATTCTATAAATATTAAGAATACATCAATAAAAAAATGATATTAGAACAAGGATAAAAATGAATAAAGAAAAATTTAAAGATGGTTTGAATAAAAGGGTATCCCAAATAAAGAGTGAGAGTTACCAATTTGTTCCTATCGTTTCGGGAGCTGCAGCTTTGTATTTTTTGCAAAGGATTATTTTTTCGGAGTTATCATTCGATAAATTCAAAATGGCAATAATTGCCATTTTGATAGTATTCGGTCTTTCTGCTTTTCTTTTTTGGTCACTAAAAAGATCCGAGCAAGACAAAGATAAATATTTACTAAGTATAGTTGGAAAGATTGTGGAAGATATATTTAAGCATTATGGAGTATCTATGGCGAATAAAGATGCTGCTTCGAATGCCAAGGAAATGAATCCGATAATGCAAACCATTGTTGATCTAGTCAAAGGATTAAAAGAACTTATGTCAAAAACATATACTAAAAATTAGGAATTATATGTCTAAACATAAAATGGATCTAATAAAAATATCAGTTGTGGTTAAAGATGAAGAACAAAAAAAATTCAGCATTCATTAAGGTTTGCTGGAGCCACATATTACACGTGATGTTACTCAATTAATAGAAAATGGAAAAAGGATTTTTTGTTTTACCATTCCTCAAGAAAATATTAATCAAACAGTTGAATATTTTCATGGTTTGGGCTATGAACGAGTAGATGATGCTAGATTATAGTAAATACAAAAATAGTGACAGCAAAAAAGAAAAAGAGGGCGGGGCGAAATTCCCCCCACACCCCCTTCCGCCTGCTCATTAATCAGGATTCTGTTTGTAATAAGTGCAAACATCATTCAACAAACACCACCACACTTCATTAAAATTTCGAGTGGCAAGCCAAAAAATCATCTTTCGATTAAACTCAAGATGATTTTTTATTTGTCGGATTTTTAATAATAACCTAATTTGGGATATACCATAATGGGTTATACAATGTATTTAATATGCCTAAATCAATTTATTCAAAAAATTATAAGAATGTTTTGGAAAAGCTAAAGAAAGCTCGTCTTAATACAAATCTTAAACAAGAAGATGTTGCTTTAAAATTAAATAAACCTCAATCCTATATTTCAAAGGTTGAAAGAGGTGAAAGAAGAATTGATATTACAGAACTAAATGAATTGGCTAAAATTTATAAAAAAGAAATTAATTTTTTTGTGGAATAATTATGTCTAGAATTCAAGAATTATTAAAGGATAAGACCGATCAAATTGATTATAAAAAAATTATAGAAAAACATCCTTGGATTGTTCAAAAAAATCAAAATTGTATATTAAGTCCAGACAGCGATGGGCTATTGTGCGGATTATTTATGTCCACTTATTTAGGTTGGAAGATAAAGGGATTTTATGATGGTAAAATTATGCTTCTGGAAAATGGTATTTCTGCTAAAGAATGTGTATTTTTGGATATGGAAATTTTTAGGAAAGAGATAAAAAGCATAGGACATCATATGGTTTTATTCAACAAAAACAAAAAGTATAAAAACTGGGATAATTTCCAGAATGCCATTCAACCAAATATTATTAGAAATTATGACTGTTATAAAGATTTTCGTTTGAAATATCCACTAGCAACAATTCACATATTATTGGGTTTAGTTGGCTCAAAAGTAAAAATTGATATTCCTATCTCCGCAATTTGTCCATTATTATATACCGATGGTGTATTCAAAAACCTTTTTAATTATCCGGAAAATTGTCTCAACTGGCTTAAATATTTAAATGCTAATAAAAAGGGGAATAGTTTACATACGATATTTTTTAATAAACATTATTCTGTTAATAGCTTGATGAATGCATTGAATGATTTTTTTGAAAAAATTCAAAGTATTACTCAAAATAATAAAAAGGGGAATGATAAAATAAAAATTTCAGATACTAAAGGAAAACCAATAAATATAGAAAAAGATAATGGAACATTTTCTATCACAGCAAGTGAACAATTAAAATGTATATCTTTTATTTCCATATTATCTGATTTAACAGGGTGGCAATATAATCAATCGAATTGGGTATGGAATAATTTTCAATTAAAACAATTTAATAAAGAAATTATTAGACCTAATAATAAAAATTTTGTGGCTATGATAAGAAAAAAACCTATTTCTTGGGCAATGACAAGCGGGTTAAATATTGAATATACATTGGATCCCAAAAATATTTTTCTAAAATAATCTTTTTGTTTTTATGCCTTCTTTTTTAATTCTTTTTCTTGTTAATTCACAATACTCTTTTGACATATCAACTCCAATGTAATTTCTTTCCAATTCAATAGCCGCCAATGCAGTTGTTCCGCTGCCAATAAATGGATCAAGTACTATCCCATCATTGGGACAAAAACATTGAATAAAATCATATGGTATTTTATTTGGAAAAGTAGCAGGATGTTGATGTTTAAGACGACTACCGTCTCCGCAAGTCACATAATCCCAAATGGTTCCTCTACATTTTAACGGGTTTATGGTAACTTTTTTTGAAATCAATGTTTTTCCACTGGTTAATCGAGTTGCGCAACCAGTCATTGTTTTCCCTCCATGTTTGGATGGTATTTTAAGCGGTTCTTTATTAAAATATTGTGGTCTTTCCCCTTTCAAAAAAATCGGTATATACTCGTGGTCCACTCTAAATCTTTTTGTCCACCATGCCCCTTCTGCGCCATGTTTTTTGTAAATTACAGTCTCAAAAAGTTTAAATCCAATATTGTCACACCAATCAACAATTGTTCGAAATGAAGTAAGAGATTTCCCAAAATTTTTTGTTTGGTCTTGTATTACCATTGCTGCAATTCCACCTTCTTTTAAGATTCTATATATTTGTTTACCTGTATTATGTAAATTATAGGAAAAACCATTATATTTTCTAATTTTATCATAAGGTGGAGACGTAACGATTAAATCAATTGTATTATCCGGGATTCTTTTTAATACTTCTGTAGCATCACCACAAATAATTTTATTTAAAGGTAAAACACTATATTTTTTATTTTTGGTTCGAGATAGTTTTCTTTTATTGATTTGCAACTTTTGTCTGCTTTTAATAACATCGACGACGAGTCCTTGTATTGTAATCTTTTTCTCATTATTTTTAATAATAATAGGTTCAAAATTTTTATTGGCAGGTTGTAGTCGAACTTGTTTTTTTTCTTTATAAAAAGTTTTTAATGTAGCTTTATAATTATCAATAAGTGCTACAACTTTTTGACCATTATTGGCAGTTGATTGTTCTTTAACCAAAACAATATCTCCATCATTGATATTTTCATCAACCATACTATTACCAGCAACTTTTAGGGCGTAAAAATTTCCATTTGGAGATAGTCTGTTTCTGGGTATGGCAATAGTTTCTTTTTCTTGAACTGCTTCAATTGGTAATCCAGCTGCAATAGTTCCCGCTAACGGAATTTGTAGCATTGGTTTACTTTCGTATATAGATAATGATCTGGGTTGATTTTCTCCTTTGTTTAAATAACCTTCGTTTTGAAGTTTTTTGATGTGAAAATGAATAGTAGAAACAGAAGACAGTTTTAAATGTTTTTTTATTTCTTCAAAAGATGGTGCAAAACCACTCTTCTTTTTAAAAGATTTTATAAAATCTAAAATTTGTTTTTGTCTTTTTGTTATCATATTACCCCTTCTTGACTTTCGATTTATTTTCGATTATATTTTAATTATAATTAAATATCAAATGGTCGTCAATAATAATTTTGGGGATAACTAATAACATGGCAAAGCAATTAATTATTCTCGGTGCTGGAGTAAGTTATGGTTTAGATAACTATGACTTTACACCTCCACTGGGGGTTGATTTATTTTATGCATTATTTAAATTTAATCCGCCCGCAAAAACAATCAGTAAAGCAGGATTCTGTTTGTAATAAGTGCAAACATCATTCAGCAAACACCTCTATCGTATAATAAGTAAGGTTTCCGCCTTACTTTTTACTTTGTTTGAACCTGTTAGCACCATTTCTTTAGCTGGTGTGAGCGAAATTTATGATCATCGATTATTTTTCATAAGTTGAATTTTATCCTAAACCATGATATCCTATGAGTATAAATTGATGATTATCAAACAATAAATTTTTATGAATTTAATAAATTTGATTATAGAACTTAGATATAAAAATACTCCTGAATCCTTCGACTTTAAAAGGAAGCTTTTTCAAGTTATCAATGATGATAAAATGCCAACAAATATCCCCCCTTTTAAAGAAGGGCTATCGATTGATATTAAGAAAAAGAAAATGAAAGTAATTATAGAATCTAATAGAACTGCTGTTGGAATTGAATTAATAGAAAATATAAACAATACTACAGATTTCGTGAAAAAATTCTTTTGTAAAATTAATAAAGAAATTAATTGGAATAAAATTGATAGGATTGGAGTTAAAACAATTTGGGCACATACTACAACTAAACCACTAAATAAATTAATCGCAAAATTCAAGAATAAATTTTATTCAAATAATGATTTAATTTCCGAATCAGAAGATATAGCATTATGTTTAACTTTAGAAGATAAAGATAATAATAGTAAGATTAATTATAATTCTGGAATAATTGAAAAAAACGAACTTATTAATAGATATTTCAATTTTAAAGATATAACGGTTCCAAAAAGATGTGTGCTTGTAGATATAGATTATTATAAAATGGAAGAATTTAGTTATTCGGATGAAACACTATCTAGTTTTCTGGATAAAGCATTAAATTTTGGCGAGGGTAAAGCTAATAAAACTATAAAAATTTTAGGAGTATAATTATGAGCGGTTCAGCCACAATACTAATAAATACATTTCCTACATTTGTAGGAAATGATCATACAAGTTTAGAAAAAAAATCTTCTTATAATGATTCAAAAAAGGGAAATATTATTGAAATAAACGACATATCATTGGACGATATTTATATTTCGAAAAAAGAAAAATTTATGTCTTTCGCTGGTATTTGGAAAAATGTTGATACTGAAAAAATAAAGAAAAATATTTATCTGGCTAGAGGAAAAACTTCGAGACCTATAAAAACAATGTAAGATTTATGAAATATTTAATAGATACTAATAAAATAATAGATTTTATGAAAAATAAACAAGGAACAGTGCAAGAACTCATTGGATTATTTGACGATGGGTTAGCGATAAGTACCTTAAGTGTAGCTGAAATCATATATGGAGCACATAAATCAGATAGACCAAAAGAGGAAGTTGATAAATTTGAACGATTTATTAAAGAATCAGGTGTTAAGGTATTAGACGTAGATAAAGAAATAGCAGAAATATATGGACAAATACGTGGAGAATTAGTTAGAAAAAGGAAGCCTATATCAAAAAAACAATCATTTATTTTTGATATTTTATTAGCCGCTACCTCTATTAAATATCAATTAACAATAGTTACGAGCAATATTAAAGATTTCAAAATTATACCTAAAACAAAGTTATTGTAATATATAGTGTAATTACTATAAGGGGATTGATTCTTTCTGTAGTTTATATTTTAAATAATCTGAATATAAGATATTCCTCCAACGCCGAGCTTCTTCTAAAATAATGTGTAAAATTTCGAGTGACAAGTCAAAAAATCACTCTGAGCGAAATCGAAGAGTGGTTTTTTGATTAGATAAAAAACACTAAAAATGATAAAATGAGATTAGTAATAAGCAACTTATAACATATAACAAATTATTGGTTTTTAGATAGTATCAAGGAGGATTATTGGATAATCAAAGCTGGCATACAAAAACTAGTGAACAAATAGTTAAAGAACTCAATTCTGATATTAATAAAGGATTATCTGATCAAGAAATCCAGATACGACAGAAAAAATATGGTTCTAATAAAATACCTGAAGAACCACCGCTTTCTGGTGTAAAATTATTTTTATCTCAATTTGCTAATCCTTTAATTTATATTTTAGTAATTGCTGCAATTGTATCATTATTATTAAAAGCATATTCTGACGCAATAATTATTTCTGCCGCAGTTTTGGTAAATACTGTTATTGGCTATATTCAGGAGAATAAAGCATCTAAAGCTCTAAGAGAATTAAAAAAAATATTAAAACTAAAAACTACTGTTTTAAGAAACGGAAGAAAATTGCAGATTCTGCAGGAAGAAGTCGTACCAGGAGATATTTTAATCCTTTCTCCCGGTGATAAAATCCCAGCTGATGCACGCTTAACTTCAATTAAAGATTTAGAAATTAATGAAGCAGCATTAACTGGTGAATCAGAATCTGCTAAAAAATATTTATATAAGATTAAAAGTGATACTTCATTAGCAGATAGAGACAATATGGTTTATATGGGCACTTCCGTTGATAATGGTTATGGCAGAGCAGTAGTTTGCTCAACTGGCGTAAATTCAGAATTTGGTAAGATTGCTAAAATTATTAAAAGTACAGAAGAAGAAAAAACACCTTTTCAAAAAAAACTTATTAAATTCAGTAAAATTATTGGGATTGTTGTTGCCATAATAACTTTAATTATTTTCATTGAAGGAATGGTAACAGGTAGCAAATTTATTGAAATTTTCACCACTTCAATTGCTGTAGCAGTAGCAGCAATTCCAGAAGGATTGCCAATTGCCATAACTGTAATTTTTGCTATCGGAATGCAAAGAATTCTAAAACGCAAAGGTCTAGTCAGACGACTGGTATCTGCCGAAACATTAGGAACAACATCAATAATTTGTTCAGATAAAACTGGTACTTTAACAGAAGGAAAAATGATGCTGGTTAATATCACCACCGCTGATAATAAGTTTTCCACTAAAAATTTTGCTGATATTAAAAAAGATAAAACCGGCTCTTACATTGAAACATTGAAAATTGCAGTTCTGAGAAGTGATACTTATGTTCAAGATAAAACTAAAAACATTATCCATGGCCGGCCAACTGATCAAGCATTAGCTATAGCTGGCTCTAATGCCAATTTAGATAAAAAATCATTACTAAAAAAAGAACCAATACTTAATGAAATTCCATTTAAGGCGAATAATAAATTTTCTGCATCACTGCATAAATATTCTAAGGAAAAAAATATTTTTTACGTTATGGGCGCCCCCGAAATTCTTCTGGAAATGTCAAGCAAAATAGAATGCAATAAAAAACAAGAAAAATTAAACAAGAAAAAAATTGAAGAAATAAGAAAAAAACATCAACAGTTAACGTCAAAAGGATTAAGAGTCCTAGCTGTTGCCTATAAAACTACTGATAATAAAAGAATTGATAAAAACAAATTAAAAGATTTAATTTTTGTGGGATTGATTTCTTTACAAGATCCTTTGAGAGATACTGCCAAAATTGCCATAAAAACTTGTCAAACCGCCGGAATCAGACCGATAATTATAACTGGTGATCATAGATTAACTGCGCGCGCTATTGCTGCAGAAATTGGCCTGTCCCATAATGATAAAAATATTATTGAGGGAAATGAACTGCAAAAATTATCTGATAATGATTTCGTAAAAAGAATAGATGAAATTCAAATTTTTGCCCGAATAGAACCAATGCAGAAATTAAGAATTGTAAAATTACTTCAAAAACAAGGTGAAGTTGTTGCCATGACAGGGGATGGAATCAATGATGCTCCTGCTCTAAAACAGGCAGATATTGGAATTGCTGTGGGCTCGGGTACAGCTGTGGCCAAAGAAGTTTCTGATTTGGTATTGTTGGATGATAATTTCTCTGTGGTTGTAGCTGCCGTAGAAGAAGGAAGAGCAATAATCGATAATATCAGAAAAGTAATCACTTATCTACTTTCGGGCAGTTTTACGGAAATTATTCTAATTGGAGCAGCATTACTTTTTGGCATGCCTTTACCCGTACTGGCTGGTCAAATTCTATGGATTAATCTGATTGAAGATAGTTTGCCGGGTATTGCTCTAGCATTTGAACCAAAAGAAAAAGATATTATGAAACAAAAACCAGAATCAAAAGATATTTCAATCCTAACAAGCGAAATGAAAACTTTAATTTTTACAATTGGCATAATAGGAGATTTGTTTTTATTAATAATATTCTGGTGGCTTTTGAAAAATACTGATTACTCAATTAATCATATTCGTACATTTATCTTTGTAGGACTAGTAATCGATACCCTATTTTATATTTTTGCTTGTAAAAGCTTAAGAAAAAATATTTGGCAAATTAACATATTTTCTAATCTATATTTAGTTGGCGCCTGGCTGTTTGGTGTTATAATGCTATTAGCTGCTCTATATGTTCCATTTTTGCAAAAGCTTTTAAAAACCGAACCGCTTAATTCTTTTGATATTATGATATTACTGGGATTTGGCATAATAATTTTATTTTTGATAGAATCAGTAAAGTGGTGGTATATTAATAAACAGAAGAACGAAAAAACCTAAGAACGAAAAAATAATAATACTCAAAACAATTTTTGGACATTTAAATTTCGAATATTGGAAATTAGAAATTTAAGAAAGTTATTTAAGAAGGAATTTAATGAAAAAATATTTATTTTTTACTGTAATGATAATTTTTTGTTCAATTATATTTTTTGGTTGTCAAACTTATTCCAATGATTATGATTCTAATTCCAACAAAACAAAAGGAGCAGAACCACAAGATACGATTGAGATTCATCAAAAATTGATAGATCAGTCCCATCTCAAGGGTCCGAAAGATGCTAAGGTTACTTTAATTGAAATTTCTGATTTTGATTGCCCTGCCTGCCGCAATTATCATCCAGAAATAAAAAAAATAGTTGATGAATATGACGATAAAATACAATTTGGGTTTATTTGCTATCCCCTTTCTTATCATCAGAATGCCCAAGCTGCTGCCTATGCAACGGAAGCAGCTGACAAACAAGGAAAATATTGGCAAATATTTGAGAAATTTTTCGGTGGCGATAAATTTAATCCAGACGAAATCGAACAACACGCTAAAGATTTAGAATTAAATTTAGATCAATTCAACAAAGATAGAGGTTCTGATGAGATAAAACAGGCAATCGAAAAAGGAATGCAGCTTGCCCAAGATATTGGTTTGAAAGGCACACCAACTTTTCTTATCAACGGAGAACAAATCCAATTTAATCCCACTTACGAGAATTTGAAGAAAGAAATAGAGCAAATATTTAACGAGTGAGATCATACAGATGCATAACTCACGCCGACGCTAAAGCTTTGGAGCACAAGCAACTGGTTAACCAAGGGTCCGTAGCTCAGTTGGTTAGAGCGCTACGTTGACATCGTAGAGGTCAGCCGTTCAAGTCGGCTCGGACCCACCATTAGATTTTTACTCTTGAAACATTTTTATATAAATATAGTACACTATTGCAGCGATAATTAATAAACCACCAACAATCCAAACCCATGCCGGAATTGCGGCCGGTATTTTTACAAAAATATCTTTTTCCAACGTCTCGCCTCTTGCGGCACCATCAACTTTTACAGTATAATTCTTGTCTTCTGCTTCTTGTTGCGAAACAGTAATAATTCCCTGAAATTTATCATCTTCAACTTTTTTTAAACCCACATACTCTTCGCCCAAATAGATATGAACATCTTTGCTGATATAGAAATTAATACCTACTAAATTAAAAGATTGCCCATAATCTATTTCTGCTATCTCGTAGTTTTTATTATATGGATCAGAAGCTTCCGAACTAGTAAAATATATTTCTGCTGGTGTTTTAGTTTTAGCAAAACACATATTTCCAATAAATATCAAAAATAAAATAATTAATGTGACTCTGTTTAATTTCATATTCCTCCCTATGCGTTTCCTTATATCAATTATAACATAAATGGTGTGTTTATAAACATTATTGGACTGATTGTAATATTATATCATCTTTTTTTTCAACTTGACCGGCTCCAATTTGATCAATTATACCCCCTGGTCTAATCAACGAATCTTTTAACATTTCTGCATTACCTATAATTTGTACGCTCGTAGGTGGATAAAATAAACCTGATTCAACAAAAGATTTTGGACCAAATCTCCTATTGTTAACTGTAATTGCTTCGGCTCCAATATTTTTTACAGCATTAATTAAATCAATAACTTGTGTTGAACTGACTTTTGCATCAAAAATGATTTCTACGCCTTGACCTTGAGTATTGGTTAACCCTAAAATAATTTTATAAATTTGCAGATTTTCCTGCAATATTTCATTGGCAGCTTGAGAACTGGCAGCAGATTTTTCTAATTTGTCTTTTTGCTCAATTAATTGATTTATCTGTTTGCGAAGTTTATTATTGGTTTTAATAAATTCAGTTACTTCAAGTGCTATTGAATTTCCTGTTTCTAGTTGATTAATTTGTTGAATTTGTCGATTAAGATAAAACTGCCTGGTTAACAAAAATCCAAGAAAAAGACAAATAATAAAATATATAATTGTTTTGACAACTTTAGACATATCAATCCATAATATGTGCATATTCTATGACAAAACTACCATCATATGCAGGAATTGTAATATCATTTGATTTACTAATTTCAAAAATCAATCCTTGCGTTTTTACTCTCTTTTTAATATCTTTTAAGTTATTTGAGTTTTTTAATTGCTTTTCGAGATTTTTCGCTTGTCCAATGGTTTTAATTTCAAAAGGGGGTGTAGTTTTTGTACTATTAATTAATATTGTATTAATAATACAATCAATAGAAGTAGCAAATACAATTCTTTCCTCGTTAATACTAATTGCTTCTGCTCCAATACTATATAAAAAATTAACCAAATCCCGCAAATCAGCGGCGTGAGTGATAGAATCAATTGTTACTTCATCGCCTTTTGCATCATTCATTTTAATCACTACGCCCTGACCTTTTTTTTCAGTTAATCCAACACTTTCTTTATAGTCCTCAATTTCTTCAATAGTTTTTTTACTAGAAGTATATTTTTTAAGATCAGTTTCTTTCTGACTAATTTCTTTTTGAAGTGTTGAAATTTGATTTTTTAAATCATCCTGTTCATTAATTAAACTATCACGAGTATCTTTTAAAGAAATATAAGGAACAATAGGATTTGAAACTCGAGTTATCGGTGTTTTCCATTGAACAGTCAAAAGTAAACCTATCCCTATTCCCAGGAACAATAATATTAAAGAAACTTTATTAAATTTTTGTGATAAATTAAGCATAAGCTAATTTGATTATATCTTGAAAATTACAAAAAAACAACTTGACCAGAATCTATTATCTTACAATACATTTTTGAACATATTTTTGCATTATCTTTTTTATATTTTCAAATTCTTTATCACTATAAGTTTGTTTCTTTAAAAATTTTAAATCATTGGTTTTAGTAGGTATAAATTTTTGCAAAACGTATAATTCGGCGCTTTTTATCAATTTTCCGATTTTCTCAAAATCATCCAAAAAAAGTTGATCTTTTACCACAGTAGTTCTAAATTCATAATTTATTTTAGAATTCATAATTTGTTTTATGCTCTTTTTAATATTTTTTGTATCAATGTCGGTATTTATTATTTTGAAATATCCTTTTAATGGTGCTTTTATATCCATGGCAATGTAATCAATTATTTTAAGATCAAATATGTTTTTCAATACTTCGGAATCGCTTCCATTTGAATCAAGCTTGATTAAATATCCCATACTTTTAATCTTTTTAACAAATGGGATTAAATCTTTTTGCAGGGTCGGTTCTCCTCCTGTAATTACCACTGCATCCAACTTCTTTTGTCGTTTATTTAAAAAAGAAAAAAAATCTTTTTCTGAAATTGGAATCTCAAATTTTTCGGGTTTTACAAGTTCTGGATTATGGCAATACCCACACCTGAAATTACACCCCTGTGTAAAAACAATAGCGCAAATTTTCTCTGGATAATCTATCAATGAAAATTTTTGAAATCCTCCAATTAGCATATTATTTAAAATTCTTTCTTTTTTTAAATTCTTCTTTTTTACCTTTATTCCATTGCCGAATTGGCCGCAAATATCCTACCACTCGCGAATAAACTTCAGTTCTGGCGCCACATTTCGGACATTTATATTTTTCACCACCGATATAACCATGACTAGGACAAACACAAAAAGTGGGGGTAATGGTAAAATATGGTAGTTTATATTTTGTACATATCTTACGCACCAAATTTATTACAACTTGCAAATTTTTGATTCTTTCTCCAATAAAAATATGTAAAACTGTTCCTCCTGTATATTTGCATTGAATTTCGTCTTGCAAGTCGAGAGCTTCAAAAATATCATCTGTAAAATTTACAGGCAATTGAGTAGAATTTGTATAGAACGGTTCCGCTCCATTTAGATAATCTTTTTCATTGCTACAAATTATATCTGGATATATTTTCTTATCCATTTTTGCTAAACGGTAAGCGGTTCCTTCGGCCGGTGTTGCTTCCAAATTATAATTTACACCAGTTTCTTTTTGAAATTTAATTAATTTATTTCTCATAAAATCTAAAATTTTCAAACTAAATTTCCTAGCTCGCTCCGATGCAATTGTTTCGCCCAAAAAATTTAAAGTAGCTTCATTCATTCCCACTAGTCCTATTGTTGAAAAATGATTTTTCCAATATTGCCTAAACTGTTTTTTTATTCCTTTCAAATAAAACTTGGCGTAGGGATACAAATTTTGGTCGGTAAATTGCTCCAAAACTTTTCTTTTTATTTGCAAACTTTCTTTGGCTAAATCCATAAGAGAAGATAAACGTTTCATAAATTCTTTCTCATTTTTAGATAAATAGCCAATTCTTGGCATATTGATCGTCACAACACCAATGCTTCCCGTTAACGGATTAGAACCAAAAAGACCTCCTCCTCTAATTCCCAATTCCCTATTGTCAATTCTAAGACGGCAGCACATAGATCTTGCATCTTCTGGGTTCATATCAGAATTAATAAAATTTGAAAAATAAGGAATTCCATATTTGGCAGTCATTTTCCACAATCCATTTATTTTTTTATTATCCCAATTAAAACCCTTAGTGATATTATAAGTAGGTATGGGAAAAGTAAAAACTCTTCCTTTGGCATCTCCTTCCATCATCACTTCAAAATATGCTTTATTAAAAACATCAATTTCTTTTTGGAAATCTCCGTAAGTTTTTTTCTGCGCTTTACCCCCAATTATAACACTTTGATTTTTATAATATTTTGGAACAACAAGGTCTAAAGTGATATTTGTAAATGGCGTTTGAAAACCGACTCTTGTCGGCACATTCATATTGTAAATAAATTCTTGAAGAATTTGTTTAATTTCTTTATAAGTTAATTTATCATAATAAATAAATGGCGCCAAAAGCGTGTCAAAATTGGAAAAAGCCTGAGCTCCCGCAGATTCACCCTGTAAGGTATAGAAAAAATTAACAACTTGTCCAAGAGCTACTCTGAAATGCTTGGCTGGTCTACTTTCAATTTTACCAGTTGCCCCCTTAAATCCTTCTAATAATAAATCAAAAAGATCCCACCCAACGCAATAAACAGAAAGTAAATTTAAATCGTGAATATGAAAATCACCGTTTAAATGAGCTTGCTTAATATTCTTTGAATAAATTTTGTTTAGCCAATAGATTTTACTAATTTCTGATGAAATATAATTATTTAAACCCTGGAGAGAAAAAGCCATATTGCTGTTTTCATTGACTTGCCAATCTGTTTTTTCCAAATATTGATTTACTAAATCTATATTTGCTTTGGATGTAATTTCTCTAATCTGATTATGTTGTTCACGGTAAATAATATATGCCTTGGCGGTTTTACGATATGAAGAAGATAATAGTACTTCCTCAACAATATCTTGAATTTCTTCAACAGTTGGTACTTTATCAACAATTGTATATTGTGCCAACGCTAAAATCTTGAGAGTTAATCTTTTTGCTGTTTTATCTTTAAATTCATCTGTGGCAAATCCTGCTTTTTTAACAGCTGTTTCAATTTTATTAGAATCAAATTTTACAATTCGATTGTCTCTTTTTCTAATCCGTTTAAACATTTTCCTCCTTTTATAAAATAAAAATCTCTTTCTGTCAAAAATAAAGAGATTAAATAGTTTTTATCCTACAAACAATTAATCACCTATCTCTTTACCTCGAAGAAACTAATGATTAGACTTACTGCATAATAATTTTTCGTTACAAAACGTAGAAATTTTGAGCGAAAATTATGAAGAATGAGGAAGGCGTCCCCTGTGGGACGGTGACGAATGATGAATGATTTGCAGCCAAAATTTCAAGTTGCAGTAGAAAAGGTTATTATGCAGTAAGTCTAAAATTATAAAACACAATTTAATGGATCTGACTTATTCGCTTTGAGCGAAATTACAGT
>DAOVQR010000142.1 GCA_030628575.1 bacterium | reverse complement strand
CCTTCTAAGGGTCTTATTTTAACAAAAGATTTATTTGCTACTAAAAAAGTTAATAATACAATTGTCTATTTTATTCCGGTTTATTATTTTTAGACAACAGATTAATTGATATTGTAAATTAAACTGGCTACGGAATTATGGATATTTTTAAATTAACAAAACGTAAAAACCTGTTCCAGCTTATTCAAAAAAATAATCCCCAGAAAAAAATAATTTAGATTATATTAAAAATAGTTTTTGAAATGAAAAATCCATTTGTTGAGTAAGTTTTTGAATGAATCTCAACTTAAAAAATCAAAATAAATGGATTATTTCAAAAGTTTATCAAGCTTTACCAAGAAAAAGCGTAGTATAAATATAACAAGGCAATTCTAAAACATGAAAGAAAAAATAATTATCTGCCCAAGGTGCAAATCCAAGGAACTTGTCAAATATGGGAAGAGAAAGATAAAATCCCAATATATTCAAATTTACAGATGCAAGCAATGCGAGAATTTCTTTTCTGACCGGGAGATGAAATATAAATCCTATCACGCGAACATAATCCTTAATGGAATTTCAATCTATAACCTTGGTTATCCGTTGGAAGAAACAAGAAATCAAATTGCAAAACGCTTCAAGATAAAAATTCCTTCATCAACCATTCATTCCTGGATAAGAAAATATAGGAACATCTGCAGGTATTCAGATTTAAGAGAGGAGGGTAGAAAACTCTATGCTCCTGAGAAGATTATTTTCTCCAAAGAATTTGAACACAAACAGACATACAAGTTTCAATATCATAAAGCCAAACTAGACATGAAGCTCCAGTATGGAGATCAAAAGAAACTCCAGCTATTCAAGGAATATTTGGAATGGATAGCCCAAAAAAGAGAAAGCTGTCCTGGAACAAAAAACAAAAGACCGTTTCCCCATCACATTTTTACTCAAAAAAACGAGGAATTGAAACAAAGAGCTTCGCAAATCAAAATGGAGGGATTTGCTCCAATCAAGGTAACCAAAAACAACCTGGCGAACTCCCTTGCTGAATACGGATTGAAATTGGCAAGGACTAATTATGGAAGGCATGAAAAAGTCCAAGATTTTATGCTGGTAAACGATTCTGTCACAGTGGCAGCAGAAGTTCCTGTATACCTCACGAACGATGACATTAAATATTTTAAAGAAAGAGGGTTTCAATTTAATTTTGACAAATGCAATACTCCCATAACAGGCCATATTGATCTGCTGCAAATCAGAAACAACCTCATTTATATTCTTGATTACAAACCCAAGGCGAGGAAGGAAAAACCCTTTGAACAATTAGTAGTTTATGCTTTAGCCCTTGGGTCCAGAACAAAACTGGCGATAAAGGATTTCAAGTGTGCTTGGTTTGACGAAAAAAACTACTATGAATTCTTCCCTTTGCATATGGTTTATAAATCTAGAAAAGATTAAAAATCATAATATGTTTTATGTTTAGTCCGGCTAAGCACAAGACCTGATAATCGGTAATTATATTATGGAAATACGCACTATTGAAAAGTATTGACACCATATAACGTATATGTTATATATAACATATGAGAACAAAAAGTTATAAACAATTCAGAAAAAGATTATTAAAAGACAAAAAAATTAAACAGGCATATGAAAATCTTGCACCTGAGTTTGCTTTGATTGAAATTATTATCAGGAAAAGAATTGAAAAGGGCTTGACCCAGAAAGAACTTGCTAAGAAAATTGGCACAAAGCAGTCAGCGGTTTCTCGTTTTGAATCAGGCACATATAATCCAAGTTTTTCTTTTCTCCAGAAAATTGCTAATGCCTTAGACACAAGATTAAAAATTTCATTAAAATAATATTTTACAGACAACGAACCCTAATCTGTTAGTTTGAAAAATAATTTATGATAATGTAGAATTATAAACAGTCATTAACTAGTAAACAAAAATATGTTTCAAAAAATTATAAAATTCTCTATTTGTGCTCTCGTTTTTTTAATGCCTCTTTTTTTTCTGCCTTTCAGTTTTGAGGCATTTGAGTTTAATAAAGGTTATTTGCTCTTTTTCTTAGTAACAATCGGTCTTTTGGCTTGGTTGGCTAAGATGATTTTTAAGGATAAAAGAGTGAACTTTCGCCGAACTCCGCTTGACCTTTTTGTCTTGGGATATTTGGTAGTAATGATTTTGAATACAATTTTTTCCCAGGATGGAATCACAAGTTTACTGGGACTTTACGGTAGATTTTGGCCTAGCTTGGTTGGAGTTTTGAGCTTGGGCGGCTTTTATTTTTTACTGACTAATAATGTTCAGATCAGAGAAGACGAGTCGCAGCCGGAAAAAGAAATTCAACTTTCCTCTATTGTCAAAGCATTCTTCTGGTCATCTTCCTTAGTGGTTTTGATGACTTATTTTTCCTTATTTGGTCTTTGGGCAAAAATTAGTAATTATTTATTGTCGATTAGCAGTAAATTAGCTTTGCCCCAAGTTATGCTCTTTCAGGGCTTTAATCCAACTGGCGGTTCAATTGAGGCCTTGACTGTTTTCTTGGCTGTAATGGCAGTATTTCTAGTCAGTCTCTTAGCTTTCAAGGGGCTCTCTTTATCAAATATCGAGAAAAAAGTCAGTGAAGGAAAGAAAAAAGAATT
>DAOVQR010000099.1 GCA_030628575.1 bacterium | reverse complement strand
CGCTATCGCTTCAGTCGAAATGACAAATATATATAAATCTATTGTCGTTATCTATAAATTCATCCAATACTGTTATCCTGAATTTATCCAGTACCAAGGGTCTGGTGCGGGATTTAGTTCAGGATCTTGAGATTCTGAAACCCCAGTAGTAGAAACAAGTTTCACTACGGGGCACCGCAAGTTCAGCATGACAAATTATTTGTTGGAAATCAAGTAAGTTTTAATCAGTTAAGAACTTATCAACAATTGACACGATTTGTGCCTTTTATATAATTAAAGTAATGAAGAAAATTATTTTAATAATTTCGTTATTGGTTATTGGTGTATTAGTGTATTCGCAGAGAGTAGCAGGACAAGAGAGATCATCAATATTGAAAGATAACAATCAAAAAGTTGTGACTATCGATGAGATAGATCACTTGCAAGAAACACATTATGCACCCAGTGGTTTTTTTACATTGGGTGAGATGATTGAAAGTTTAGATACTGAAGTTTATGCAGAGGATAGAGTAGAGGTCTTTCCTGAGCCAAAATTTGGGTTGGGAGCTAAATTAACAATAACTCGCACCACACCGGTAAAAGTGATTGACGCAGGCGAAGAAGAAATCTACAGAACTTGGCAGACAAAAGTATTTGAATTGTTTGATGAATATGATATTGAAGTAGGAGAGAGTGATAAAATATCAGTTGATCTCAATCAAAAACTGAGATTTGAAATGGAGATTGAGATAACTCGAGTTTCATCAGGTGACTATATAGAATATGAGGAGATTGATTATAAAACTATTACCAAAAATGATGCAACGTTGGAGAGGGGAAAAACCAAAGTAGGGCAAATAGGCAAAGTTGGCAAGGAGAAATTTATTTATGAAATTATAAGAGAAAATGGAGAAGAAATATCTAGAAAACTAATAGATACTGAAATTCTCAAAAAGCCGCAGGATAAAATAATTTTAGAAGGTACAAAAGTTGTTATATATGGAAAAGGCACAGCTACTTGGTATGACCCGCCTGCATCACTACGCGAGAAAGCATTGCGGGCAGGCTGGATTTCTGGGATGACTGCTGCTTCAAATTCATTGCCTTATGGGACACGTGTTCTTGTAAGGACATCCAATGGACGAGAAGTGGAGGTTACAATAGTCGATCATGGCATCCAGGGAGGGGCCATTATCGACTTATCCCGCGAGGCATTTTCGCAATTGGCGTCATTGGGGGCCGGTAGGATTTCGGTTACGTTGGAAAAACCGTAGCAACTTGCCAATAACTAATTTAAATTGATAACTAATAACGAATAAATGCGAATAAAAAATCAGCCCCGCCGATGCGGAGCTGTTTTGTTTCATAGTAATTTTTTGAAGTTGAGGAGAAATAAAAGATATACTATTATGCTTATTGCCAAGATGGATTGCCCAATGATTAGAAAAATGTCTCCCGTAATGAGGATTTTAATAAGAATAATAATTATGGCGATAAGCCTTAATATTACTTCCCAAATCTCAATATCATCTACGGATGACTTCCGATAATTTTTTTTGATCTGCAAAACAATGCCTATAAAGAAACTGGAATAGGCAATTATTGATAGATATCCGAAAAAAGTTGTGATATTTTTAGTTAAACAGATCATGTCGAGCACCAACTTTCCGGATATCATCAATACCTAAGATAAATTGGGCCAGACGTTCAATTCCAATCCCACCGCCGCTATGGGGAGGAAGATCCTGAGTTTCTTCCAGATATCTCTCAAAGCTCTGAGAAAATCCCCCTTGTTTGGCCCAATTCCAGAGCTCAGTTTTATAAAGTCGAGATTTTAGTTTGTCTATGTTAGTTTCCCTTTCTGCTGAGCCGCAGGTTTCTCCACCAAAAGGCAGAATTAAATCGCAACTCAGGGCGGTTCTAGCATCATGGGGATTTATTTTCATGTTAAAGAATTTTATCCCCCAAGGGTGATGAGTCAAAAGCAAAGGTTGATTGCCGTAATGCTTTAGTAGTATTTTTTCCTGATTGCTATTAATGTCCTGTCCCCATTTTAGTTCAATACCTTTAATTTTTAGAATTTTTAGTGCTTTGGTGTACGTTAATCGCCCAAGGGGCAATTTTACTTTTGACAGTCTGGAAAAATCAACATTAAGATTTGTCAGCTGTTGATCACACTGATAAGTCACATCCTTAATCACATTTTCTATTGCTTGTTCAATGGTTTTGAGTAACTGAGTAAAATCGCCTGCAGATTCAAATTCGAATAACTGAAAACTCATCAGATGACGTTTGTCTTCAATCAATTCTTTTCGGTAACTTATCCCAGAAGTGTAGACTCCTTTAGGAAAAGCAGATAGCCCCATCTCCAAGGCCAGTTGTTGAGTCTGCGGTAGAAAAAGTTGTAATCCACTCTTTTTGAAAACAAAGAGAGTAGAGGGATCTTCACATCCTATTAAAGGAGAAGTGCTAAGCGGAAGAGCCCCCATTGAGTAGTCGGTGAAACCATGCATACTGAAATACTGCATCAGACTTTCTCTGATGACCTTGTTGATAATAACTCTTTGCCAGATTGACATTCCATTTCATCCTCCCTTTAGTCAAATTGTCAAAAATACATTTGACCACTCATAATAAAGAAAATTGCTTTATTATGTCAAACATTATCGTCAAATGATTTTATAGAATAATTAAAATAAACCTGTTGACAAAAGATTATTTTTATTGTATAATAATAGTGTCGAGAATAGCGTCAACAATATGATTATCAAAATGTGATTAATGTCACCAATCTTTTCTTGCAGAATCAAGTAGAATATTCATTTGGAATTCGTATGTTCGTAAGATTTGTATATTAGTAAGAAAATCAAAGGTTTATATGAAAAAACAAGAACGTTTAATAGCGAGTTTAAAACAACTAGGATTAGAAGAGAAGGAAATCAAAGTATACTTAGCAGCATTAAAAACCGGAATTGCTCCGGCTTCTAAAATTGCTCAAGAAAGTGGCTACAAAAGAACTACAAGTTATGATATTTTAAATGGATTAAAAATAAAGGGGTGGGTTCATATTAGTTTTCTTGGGAATCGTCAATATTGGGCAGCCCGCGATCCCAATCAACTTTTAACAAATTTTAAAAGACAAATAAAAAAATTTGAATCATTTATTCCTGGTCTCAAAACACTTAAATCCAAAAAACCAAAAATAAAAGTTCAATTTTTTGAAGGTATAGAAGGGATGAAAACAGCTACAGCAAGTTTTATTCCAAAATTTACTCGGAATACAACTTATTATATTGTTTCTTCTTCTACTCATTTATTTGCTCTAGATTTTGATTATTGGTTAGGTTATATCAGAGAACGAGCTCAGAAAAATGTAAAGACTAAGATGATTGGTCCTCGTAGTAAAGCTAATTTGAAAATGGCTGGCAATCCAAAATTACTTTATACAGTAAAATTTTTACCTAAAAAAAACAAATTTTCTGGTGGAGGAATCATTATTTATAAAGATTGGTTACTTATTAATTCGCCTCGAGAAATAATATCAATTTTAATAGAATCAAGTGAATTAACATGGTTACTTAGAGATATATTTAATTTTCTTTGGCAGAGTTTGTAAATATAGAAGAATTTCAGTTACGTTGGAAAAACCATAAAGGGGCTGTCGCCAATTAAATTTTCTATAGTCATTTAAAAATAGATTTTTATCCACAAAATACTCGTATTTTTATCATAGAAATTACGCCCGTTTTATGGTATAATTAAAATGTAATTAGATAATAATTTAGGAGGAAAATT
>DAOVQR010000114.1 GCA_030628575.1 bacterium | reverse complement strand
GAATCTACGCTGTTTTAAAGAGACAAACACCTTATGTTGTTAAAGAGTAGGGCTTGACATAATATAACAGGACTGAACTTGTTTCAGGATCTCGAGATTCTGAAACGAGTTCAGAATGACAGTGGAAGTATGATTTTAGAATGTGATACCTATAATATCTAATCAATAATATATATATAATTTGTGAAATTTGTGTATTAGTGGAGCATTTCTATTGCTTTATCCATTTGTGGATCACGCTCATTTTCTTTATCCTCTTCTGATAATTCAATTTTTATATCTGGTTCGATACCTTCTTTATCAATCTCTCTATCTTTTGGGGTAAGCCATCTTGCAATAGTAATTCTAAGTTTTGAACCATCAGACAAATCTGCAATGGTCTGAACTGATCCTTTGCCAAAAGTCTTTTCGCCAACTATTTTAGCTCTATTATAATCTTGCAGAGCCCCTGCCATAATCTCCGATGCCGATGCCGAACCGCCATTAACTAATACCATCATTTTACCATCGAATCTTTTTCCCAAAGTTGTTTCAAATTCTTCTACATTACCATATTTATCACGTTCTTTAACTACAACTTCATCATCATCTAGGAAAAAGCTGGTGATGTCAATGGCATCCTGTAAATAACCACCGGGATTATTTCTTACGTCTATTATCAATTTATTAATATTACTATTTTTAATATCATTTATTGCATCTTTAATCAAATCTAATGTATCATCACCAAACTGATTAATTTTAATGTAGCCGATATCATCTTTTATTTCATATTTTACACTTTTAACAATAATAGTATCACGTGTTACTTCAATCTCTTTGGTATCATCCCAACCCTTTCTGAGAATTGTTAATTTTACTTTTGTACCTTTTTTACCTCTGATCTTATCAATTGCTTCATAAAAGCCCATATTAGAAACCTCTTCTCCATCAATTTTTAATATAATATCTTGTGCTTTAAGACCTGCCTTTTCTGCTGGAGAATCAGGTAATGGTGCAACGATCATAACTAACCCTTCCTTTGATTCAATTTGGGCGCCAATTCCTGAGAATGAACCATTCATATCATCTGCAAATCTTTTAGCATCCGCTGGATCCATAAATAAGCTATAGGGATCATCAAGCGAATCAACTGCTCCAGAAATTGCACCATAAAGCATCTGCTGACTCTCTGGCTTGCCATAAAATTTTTCTTTTACAATATCCCAAGCATCCCAGAACATCGAAAAATCAACATCTGTAGGTTTCCCTAAATTTAGATTCGTAATTTTCGGGATATATCCATCTTCCAATAAAAAATTTTTATGTCCAACTAGATAACCGCCTAAATAAATTAGACATATTACGATGATAATACCTACGATTTTTAGAAACTTTTTATAATCACTGTTCATTTTATTATTGCTCCACCTAACAATTTATCTTTCTGATAAAATACTATTGATTGTCCTGGACTGATAGCTCTCTGGGGTTTATTAAATTTAACTTTAATCTGACCCTTATTTACCTTAATTATCTTACATCTTGCAGATTTGTGAGCATACCTGATTTTTGCATTAATAATCAATCCTGCTTTTGGTTGGCCAGTTCTAATCCAATTTAATTTATCAGCTTCTACAATTTTTGAATATAGATCTTTTTCCTCACCAGCAATTAGCTGATTTTTACTTATATCTAATTCTACCACAAAAACTTTTTTAGGTCGACGTTTGTCAAATTTTAAATTAGAAATTTTAAATTTTAAATTACCGCCTAGATTTTTTCTTTGGCCGATTGTATAATAACATAACCCTTTATGTCTACCGAGAACATTTCCCGCTTTATCAACTACGTTTCCCGATTTAGTTAATTTTTCTGCGTGAGTCCGCATAAATTCTGTGCGGTCTACACTGGGAATAAAACAAACGTCTTGCGATTCTTCTTTAGTATTAATCGGCAACTTAAACCTTTTGGCTAGCTTCTTAACTTCTGATTTAGTATAATCCCCGAGCGGAAAAATGATTTTTGACAATTGTCTTCGAGTGAGTTGCCATAAAAAGTATGACTGATCCTTCTTTTTGTCTTTACATTTTAATAATTGATAAAGTTTTGAATTTTTAGTTGTTGTTTTACACTTTGCGTTTTGCCTTTTGCGTTTTATGCGTGCATAATGACCAGTGGCAATCTTATCGCATTTTAGTTTTTTGGCGATATTCACTAGATGCTTAAATTTAATTTTTTTATTGCAAACAACACAAGGATTAGGTGTTCGGCCAGCTTCATATTCCAAAATAAAATAATCAATCACCTCTTGTTTAAATTTCTTAGATACATCAAAAATATAAAACGGGATATCCAGTTTATCACATACTCTTTTTGCGTTATTTTTGTGTTGATTTAATCTTTTTTTTGTGTATTTTTGTGTTTCAAAAAAAATACCAACAACATCAAAATTCTGCTGTTTCAGTAAAGTTGCTGCCACTGAACTGTCAACTCCCCCCGACATAGCACATAAAACTTTATTCACTCTTCTCATCTTGTTATTTTTCTCTATAATTATTAATCGCCATCTCAATTCCTTTTACCACCATCGAGGCACAATGCATTTTAGATAATGGCAAACCACCCAATTCATCAATAATATTTTTATCGATTAATTTTAATACTTCTTTTAATGATTTACCTTTCACTATTTCTGTCATTACAGAAGCGGCTGCCACTATAGCAAAACAACCAGATAAATTTTCTACCTTGATATTTTTAATATATTTTTCGGATTTCGAGTTTTCTGAAATTGGTCTCTTGCCAATTTTAATATACACTTTCATCACATCCCCACATTGAGATTCATTAATCAGTGCTTCTCCATCAGAATTTTTAATAATCCCTTGATTGCGAGGATTTAAAAAATGTTTTTCAATTTGTCTTGAATATTTATCTAACATAATATCTCCAGAAACAAAATTAATTTTATCACTTTACTATTTTAATGTCCACATTGGAAGATTTTTTTATTTTTTTATAATTATTAACATATAACCAAATCAGGGCAACATATCTAATAAAAACTATTAATTGCAAATAAATTGGATTATTTTTGAGGAAAAAACAAAACAATACTACAAAAACACTAGGAATATCTGCCAAATAAAATGCTTTTTTATTAATTGGATATGATGCTAAAACTAAAAAAGGCAAAAGATATAAATTATACTGAGGAGAATAAATTCTATCAGTTAATAAAAATAAAATTATT
>DAOVQR010000064.1 GCA_030628575.1 bacterium | reverse complement strand
ATGATAAAAATACGAGTATTTTGTGGATAAAAATCTATTTTTAAATGACTATAGAAAATTTAATTGGCGACAGTCCCATATAAGATAAAATATGATCCTGTGGTATAGCAGAATTATCTTTTTGTTTTCTTAAAATTCGTTCCAATCGCATTTTAATATCGCTATTTAAAGCTGCTATTTGGGCAGAAAAGCTTGTTTTTTCAGCATCTTTTGCCAATATATCTGCTTGTTGCTTTAAATTTTCCAGTTCGTTTTCGTCAATCCGCCAGATATCTTTCATTTCTATTTGTCGAGTAATTGATTCTCCGGCTGCCAACTCAAATTCACCCGATGCTATTAAGGATTGACTTATTTCATCATATTCAATCTTTAACCCATCATCAGAAATAACATGCTCCTGTTTAATTTCTTTGGGCAAATAAGTTTTAAAAGGAATTTTGGTTTTTTTATCAGTTGGGTTGGCAATAATCATATTTAATATTACTGAGCCAAAAGTATACCAAGTAGAAAGGATTGAGTTTTGTTCACCTGTCAAGAGAATTTGATTGATTTCAATTAATGCTTGAAAATCCAAAATTTTGTTGCGTAAATATCTAACGTCATTTTTCATTTCTGTAGAGATGGAATATAAACTGTTAACACCTGACCCTGTGGCTATTTCCAGAGTGGACAATTGATTAGCAATATCAACTAATTGATTATAAACACCATCGCGGTTTGAAGAGAGATCGTTACTTATTTCTTGTAGTTTGCTGGAAACATTATCAAGTGTTGATTTCATAGAAGATATATCATCCTTGATTGTTGAAACATCGCTTTTTATTGTCGAGACATCATTTTGTATGACAGTTACTCTAGTTTGAATATTTTCAACTTTAGTTCGAGAAATGGCTTGCGCTGTTCGTTCAGATGATTGGGCAGTTCTTTCTGCGGCTTGAGATGCTTCATGTGTTACTAAATCAGAATCCAAATCTACAATTCCACTTTCGAGGGTATCTACATATCCTTTTAAGGTTTGAATATCATCGTAAGCAGTATCAGTTTTGCCGTTGTAACCCAATTCTGTTTGCACGTTTTGAATCGTGGTATAAGCATTGTAGGCGGTTGTATAGATAGCATCAGCTGTTTGTGTTCCCCATTTGTCTTGGATACATTGAATATTGCCAAAAATCGTGTCATCAATGATGCAAGTGTCGGTATCATTTCCTAATCGAGATTCTACATCATCAATATAATTAATAATATCTGAGGCAGAATAAACTTTCCATTTGTCAATAAGGGTATCAATATTGGTGTCAATCGTATCTACCTTGGTATGAAGAGAATCAATTTGCGTGCGGATATAAGAAACATCGGATTTGATATCAGTAATATCAGAAGCAATTGTTCTTACTTCAAAATTCGCCGCTGCATATCCATTTTTATTTCCTAAAACAGCTGTTACTTCATATAAATAACTGCCACTCACAGTAGGTACATTATAAGAATAGCGGTAAATACCGTTTGAGCCGGAAACATAACTCATATTATCTCCAGTCACTATTTTAGAGCCAGAAGGATTATAAATGCTGATAATAGAAGAAGTGTTATTTAAAGGCGAGCCGTCAGTAAAGTTAATTACCTGAACATCAATCTTGACTGTATCGCCTTGGTCAACCGTGGTATTGCCAAAAACTGGTCGAACCTCAACCGCCGTTGCTGTTACGCTTATTTCAAAGTTTGTAGTAGCAGAATATTCAGACCAAAACCCGCTGGAGTCCTTATACCGCACATGCCAGTAGTAAGTGGTAAAGTTGTTTAAATTGTCTCCGGGCACTGCGCGCGAGGTTTCACCGCTGGCTGTTTCTCCTGAATCGTATTCAGGCGATGAAAAATTAGAATTATCATCAACCTGCCACCAGGAAGCGCTGTGCGTATGTCCGTTTTGTGGGTCAACAAAAGCATCCGCTTCCAGCAAGGGCGTTAAAGTTGTTACAGTTGCACCATTAGCTGGGGATTGGTTAGTCGGCGTCTGGATGTTATTAGTAGTAAAATTGGTTGCCGTAGACCATTCTGACCAATTAGTGCCGTCGTTATATCTCACTCGCCAGTAATAAGTTGTATTGTGGTCAAGCTCTGTCTTGCCAGCCAGTTCATTGGCAAATGTTCCATTGGTTGCATTAACCGTAGTTGTAGTTTCTGCTGCCTCTGCTGTTTTTGTCCAGACCGGCGTGGCAAAATTAGAATTATCATCCACCTGCCAGCCAGCATCTATTTGGGGGTCTGAATCAGGGTCAGAATAAGCAGAGCCTTCTAAAGTTACATTTAAATCCTGATCCATTGCCCCGTTTATTGGCAAAGAATTACTCGGCGTATCCGGCGGAGTATTATTAAGCGTATAATCAACTGTCACACTTTTTAGCTCCGGCGAATAAGACGAATCATCTGTTTCAAAAGTATATTTGTATTGAAAATATTGGTTGTCTGCAACACTCAAATCCTGCGGCGAAGTGTTATTTAAATCAGTCCATGTTTCAGTATCACATAAAGCATCATCACAGCTTCTAGCAAAAAGATCTAAACAAGGTGCTAAAACTGAAGGGGCATTATAATTAGAAGTATGTTGAACTTTATCAAAAATAACCAAATCATCAATTTTGAAATTAGAGTTAGCACTCTTGTTAAAAGATGTCCCAATTCTTAAATAAGTAATATCGTCACTTCTTACTCCTGTTTCTGTTTTAGTTGGACCAAATTGGACTCCGTCAATAAATATTCTTGTTGTACCCTCTGTAAGGTCATAATTTAATTCAAATTCATACTCTTGACCTGCTGTTGGATTCCACACCCCCATACCTGCAAATATAATATTTGGTCCAGTTCCTTTGATATGAAGATAGGTGGTTCCATCAGGCCAATGATAAAAAGTCATTAAATTATAATCAGAAGCTGCTGAAATAGCAAAAAGATATTGTGCTGATGAGGGATTGCCTGAATAATTTGGAGTCACTTCAAATCTAATACAACCTGTTTGTTGTGAATCAGCGTTATTAACTGCATCGTAAGTAACATATCTTTTATCATCATGTGTTAAATCCAGTTTTCCATCAACAGTAGCTGCACCTCCCGTTGGTGTGCCTGTTAAATCACCTTCTCCCCAAGTGCCATTAATATTATCCTCATAATTAGCGTAAAATGTCTCGCCATAACAACCATAGCAATCATTTTGTGTCCAGGAAATAGAGTTCCATGTTGAATCCCCGCCCGCGCCCTTAACACCGGAAGTGTAATCACCCGAGCCATTGGTCTTACCCGTATCAGTCAGCTCCATCCAACTATTGCCCGCATCCCACTGGGTTTCATTATACGAGCCGGTATTAAATTCGTCCGCCGTATCATCCACAAAATCAGCGGCAAGAGCTGTTTTTACGCCATCAGTTAAAAAATACCATCCTACTGATCCCATGGTAATTGAAAATATTAACCACATAAATAGTGTAAAACGTAAAACCTTAAAAACTGGATGAAAAAATAGAATTAAAAAATTATCCTTAAGCGTATAAGTTTGACGTGGGTAATTATGAATATATTTTGATTTTAGTGATATATGTTTGTATTTATATTTTTCGTGTCTATAGCGTAGATGTAAAATAAGCCAAATTAATATTCCCAAAACGCCAATTGCCAAAAAGCCATACACTCCCACCGTTTCCCAAATCGGAACAACTACTTTTGTTACTACTGGTTTTGCTTTTTCAATGACTGTGGAGATTCCTTTAACTTTACCACTTTCATCTAATTCATCAGATTGATTAGTGATATTTGAACCAATTTGATCAAAAGTATAAACTTTATATTGTTCTGGCAACGGGTCTGATGTTTCTGTTTGTGCTTGAACCTGCGGAGTAAGAAAAAATAAGAAAAAAATTATAATTAAAAATATAAAAGCACCACTGGATAGCGTTTTTATAAAATTACTCTTTAGAAAACCTGAAAATAAACAAAACACACCTCCCCCTTCTCTCTCTCTCTCTCTCGTATTGGCATTTTGGGAATTTTTTAACATAATTCATTTTCCAATATCTTTAAAATGATTCAATCATTTTTTGTCAGATTCTGTTTCCGTCTCAACTGTTTCTACGCTAACTGAGATATCCGGATGTATTATTTCATACCAAAATACTCCTGGATTGAATTTGATTTGTTTTCCTTGAATATCATAGAATAATGTTCTAGCTTTTTGATTTTTCTTTTTCCATGTGGCATCAATTTCACGTCCGTCCATAAATATTTTTGCCTTGCCTTCACCTACAGTATTAAATTTCCAACCAGATTCATTTATTCTAGTAGTAGTAGATTGACGTGTAACGGTTTGCACAATAATATTTTTAGCTTTTAATTGATTGTCGGATATTGTGTCTTTGTGGGCCGATCCTGCCATAAATCTCAAATATTCATTATTATTCGGATCATATTTCCAAGTAATATTATAGGTATTGGTGGAAAAAGGAATTTTTATTGTTTGCGATTTTGGTCTATCGATATCTTCTGCATCGTTTTTAAATTCTAATGATGTAAAATTCGATTTTTCCGTATTCCATCCTTTTTCTTTGGCTACTTCGTAAAGTTTTTTAGGATTGGTGTACATTGTATGTTCTGTGGCTCGACCACCTCTTGCTTCTCGCCAATATGCTTTTTTACCTAAACTAAATTGATCTAGATCTTTAATTCCCATTCCTGGAATCATATCCAAAGCATCCATATTTCCGCCGCAATGTGCAAAAAAGGCGCCATATTCCAAATCCCAATCTAGATAATATGTTCTAGCCGAGCGAATGGGTCCTACTTTTTTTGGCACCTTTGGACCATAAATTGCCAAAAATCTAGTGATTCCTCCTTCGGCAATAGCTTCATAGATAATGCTAGCATGATCAAGTCCGCTGTGTGGTCTGGATTGTGAATGATTTTCTACCATAATTCCTAAGGGATGTCGATTGGCTTCTTCTTTGGAATACATTATGCCATCTAAATTGCAGCGTTGAGTTTCTTCTTTTTTTCCAGTAAATAATTCTTTAGTTTCTTCTTGGATTGTTGGTTTTTCTTTTTTAAAATATCTTTTATAAATTGTATAACCCAAAAATCCCAAAATTATTAGAATAATTAATATCACTGGTATGGCTTTTTTGCCTTGTGGT
>DAOVQR010000028.1 GCA_030628575.1 bacterium | reverse complement strand
TTTTTTCTTTGTGTGATTTGAACCACATTTTGGACAATTTTTTTACGCATAATACAATCCTTTGTAATTAGACTATTATTTATATGGTTTAATTGTATCATACTTCAGGTTAAGTCAGACCCACAAATTTGATATTAAGCCAAAAATTTAGATCAAGCTCTGAAAAAAGTTTATCAAAATCATCTTCACTTTCTGTGCCCATAGTACTTCGTTCAATGCCATTTAGAATTTTTTCAAGTTTTTCAATAATGTTATTATTGGCTTGATTACTTTCTACTAATGTACTAAATAGTTCTGATGGAGCGAGAAAATAACCGAGTTTGTCAACTGATTCGGTTTTAATCGCCTCAATTATTTTTTTGCCTTTCTGGGATTTTTCGTTTATATCTTTATAGTCAAGTTTATCAGCTTTAAGTAGTTTATTTGCGTACAAATGTAATTTTTCGGAAAGATATTTATAAAAAATAAAGCCGAGAATATAATCGCGAAATTCATCGGCATCCATTTTACCCCTGAGTTCATTGGCAATATTCCATAGTTGAGTTTGAAGTTGTTTCTTTTGATCATCTAACATAAGTAATCCTTATTTATAAAACTTCTATATTATTAGACTTGTTGCGAAATAACCTTTTCTACTGCAATCAGATAATTTTGGCTAAAAAATAATTCAGATTTCGTCACCGTAACTCTGTTACGCTTCCTCGCTCTTCATTATTTTCGCCTAAAATTCTCTAATTTCGTTACGAAAAATTATTTCGCAACAAGTCTATTTTTTTACCAAGTAATCCAACCGGAGCTGTTTTTGGATGCAGGGATTTTGGTGTCATCTTTGGTGTAATTTAAAACTAAAAACTTAATTCATAAATCTTAAATCTCTAATTTCCACCCAAATAATACCACTTTTGATCTGTTTTGACAACAATTTTAAGCACTTCTATGTTTATAAGGACAGACTTTTGTAAAATAAAAGAGCTTCGGATTAAATCCTCGGCTCTTGAAAGTATTTGCTATTGATAAAACACGTGGGGTCGATTCCCCACCAATCGCCAGTGGCATGCTGAGCAATAGCACGGCAGCCACCGCAGATATTTTTATATTTACATTTTTTACAATTTTCATAATTGCGCTCACGAAGTTTTATCATCCAAGAATGTTTATTCCAGATTTTTAAAAATGATTCTTTTTTAAGATCACCAAGAATATAAGGGATATTAGAACAAGGGCGCATCATACCTTCAGGATTGATATAAGCATGCATTGTTCCTGCCGGACATCCACGCAAGCTCATCCCAGTGATACAAGCCCGACGGGAGAAATTTGGATGGAACAAAAACCTGTAAGGATCTTCAGAATTGACATAAATGCCAATTTTCTTTTCCAGTTTAGGAAAATTTTCCAAAAGATCAATATAATCTTTTTCTGGAATACAATCCCATGAAAAGTTTTTACTGGCATTGCCGACTGGAATTACCCTACGTAGATTTGCCTCATCTGCCCCGATGTTTTTGCACAATTTAATAAAATCAGCATATCCTTGATAATTAAGACCATTCAAAGTCATCCTGAAAGCCAGTTTAATTTTTCTATTAATAATGACTTGAGTTGCTTTCATCACAATGTCGAAATTACCTGAACCTCTGATTTGATTGTGTATTTCTTTATTTGGGCTTTCCAAACTCAATTGCACTCGATTTAATCCAACATTGATTAGATTATCGAGTAAAGTTGGATTTTCTGCAATAAGAACTCCATTGGTCATCAATAAAATGATTCGTGTTTTATTTTTCAGATATTCAATCAATTTTATCAAATTAGGATACAATGTTGGTTCTCCACCACCAATTGCTACCCAATGAATTAATCCTGGAAAAGCAGCGAAGATCGGATCAAGAATTCCTATCCATTTTTCTACAGGCATTTCATTTTGAACTCCATGGCTTGTCCGGCAGTGCAGACAATTCAGATTACATCTTGGTGTAACATCTATTTGCAATACGTACGGAAAATAATAAAACAATATAAACACCTCCAATTTTTCATTCGACATCATTTAAGGGAATAATAAATTTAAGTTCTTTGGCTTTAATGACTCCATTGACGCTAATTGTAAGTACTAAAAATTGTTTATAGGATTTGATCTCGTTGAGTTGAAGAATTAATTCAAAATCTGTATTTTTATCAACATTCTTCATAAAACGCCAACTCTTAATTTCCCTTAGACGCATTCGTGACTCAATCATCAGTTTTTTGAATTTCTCAAAATTTATGAGATGGAACTCCTCAAGACCATCTAAGATAAGTGAGTCGACAAAAACATATGCTAGTTGAGCAAGACAATGATGGTATTCTTCACATGTGACATACTCAAGTGGTCGATGAGTATATGAAATAGTAGATCGTGGTACGTTGAAGTATCCAGCTATAGTTCTATCTTCTGGTGAATACTCACCGATTTTTTGTAGATAGATGATTTTTGGAAGATAAAAAATATTCAGGATTTCACAAATTCTATGATTTATGGTTTCCATACAATTATCAACTCCTTTGTAAATGTACTGACGCTAAATTGTTTTTATTATATCACTTTAGTTATATTTGGCAATTTTGTTTTATGCTTCTTTATGTTTATAAGGACAGATTGATTTGTAAGAACAATAAGAGCAGTTGAATTTATTGGGTTTGGCTGGGAAATCATTTTTATTAATTGCCAATGAAATATCTAAACAAATTTGTATGATTTTTTCTTTTTTATCTTTAAGTTTTTTATCAGTTACAGTATCTGTAATTTTTTTATCACCAATAACATAATGCAAGGTGATTTTTAAACCTTTATTTGATATATATGACACCCCCGAGGTTTCTGGGGATTTAACCTCGGGGGTGAATCTTAAATTTTCTGCCAAAGCATAAATCCATAAAGGTAGATTTTTGGAAATTTCTGATTTAGTTTTTTTGCGGCTATCCCCTGTTTTATAGTCGATGATTTCTATACTATCATCAAATTCTAAAATTTTATCAATCCGGCCGTTTAATACACAATTTTTGATATTTATTTTAAACTTTTTTTCAATTGCTAAGGGAATTTGTTTATCAGATTTTAATATTTTTTTAATAGATTCTAATCCAAGTTTGTAAGCTCTTCGCATTTCTTTTTTTGATTCAAAGCCATCATTTTGCCAATTTTCGGCATAGATTGTGCTGATTTTTTCATCTGATAAGTGCTGATCGGATTTAAGTAAGCGGTAACAGTCACGAAGTGTATTATGGATTGAGTTGCCAAAACTTAGAGATTGATTTTGTTCGGTTTTTATTTTAAAAATGTAACTATATTCAAACTTTTTTGGACAAGTATTAAATGCTTCTAAGCTCGAAGGAGACAATTTAATTCGTTCAGTTTTTTTAGCTGATTTTATTCGTTTTTGATTCGTATCTTGTTCTAAGAAATTCGTTTTGATTTGTGTGCGTAAGTCGCAATAATTTTTTTTAGATATAGTTTCATAAATAAATTGTGATAATTTCTTTTTTTGCTTATTACCAGCATAATTATCAGAAGCTGATAAAATTAATTCATTTTGTGCTCTAGTGCAAGCTACATAAAAAAGTCGTCTTTCTTCCTGCAGATGAATATCACCCGAAGGCAATTTTTCTTTAATTAGTTCATCGGGAAGTTCTATTAGGTTTCGTCGGGATCTAGACGGGAAACGACCGTGAATTAAATAAGGCAAGAATACTGTATCAAATTCTAATCCTTTGGCAGCATGAATGGTCATAATATTAACAGCGTTTTCATATTTATCCGCTTCAAAAACTGGTGGATTATCTCCAGCTTGAATAATTAAATCGAGATATTCAACAAAACTAAATAAATCTTTATCATTACTAATTGATTCAAATTCAGAGATTTTTTGGAAAAACAAGCGAATATTTTCCATTTTTTCTAAAGTTTGACAATCATCAATCTTTTTCAATTGATGATACATACCGGATTTGTAAATATAATCAATTAAAATTTTTGAAGTTGGCCAGGATTTAACCAATTTAAGATGAGTTTTAATTAGTTTGATGATTTTTTGTAAAGAACCGATATTCATCCTCGAGGTTTCTGAGGATTTCACAATTTCCACCTCCGAGGTTAAATCTCCAGAAACCTCAGAGGTGTAGTTATTGATATTTTCAAAAATCTCAAATAATGATATATTTCTTTTTTTTGCTAAATTAGTTAAGCGACGCAGCAGAATTTTATCAATCTTATATTGAGGTGCCCAAGCAAGATGAAATAAAGCCAAATTATCATCTGGATTGAATAAAGTTCTAAAATATGATATCAGCTCGCGAATTTCTTCTTTGTCATAAAGACCACGACTGCCAACAAATTGATAAGGTATGTTATTTTTTTTAAAGACAGTGATAAAATCATCAGCATAGGAATTGGCACGGACTAAAATAGCGAAATCGCCATATTTTTGGCGCGTGGCTTTTGGCGCGTGGCTTGTGGTTTTTTTGATAATGTATTTTGTAATTTTTTCAATTTCGGAAAAATTGTCAGAAAAATGCCAAAATTCAGGTTGGAATCCTGATTTATCCGACGTTAGTTTTTTGTTAACGTGCGCTTTTATTTCCAAACGATTAGGATTATTATATTTAATTAATTTATAGGCATCATTTAAAATCTGTTTTGTGGAACGATAATTTTTTGTTAAAACAACTTTTTTGGCTTGAGGATAATATTTTAAAAACTCCATAATATTGGAAATGGAAGCGCCACGAAATTTATAGATACTTTGATCATCATCTCCTACTACACATAGGTTATTGTATTTTTTTGCCAGAAGATATATAATTTTTGCTTGGGTGTAATTAGTGTCTTGAAATTCGTCAACAAAAATATATTTGTATTTATTTTGCAATTCAGATAAAATTGTTGGACGATTTTTAAGCAGCCATAAAGTTTTAATAATTAAATCACCAAAATCAAAATACCCGTGTTTATTCATTAAACGTTCGTAAGTTTGATAAGCCCAAGCTTGCTCCTTAATGAGTTCAAATTTTTCTCGTTGTTCAAAATTTTCACTCGAGCTTGTAGCTTGTAGCTTGTAGCTTGTAGCGAGATTCAAATATTCATCAACGCTGATATTTTCATCTTTAGCTCGAGAGAATAATTTTATTAATGCTCCTAGAAATTTATTGGGATTGGAAATCGGTTTATATAAATTTAAATCAAATTTATCTAAGTTTTGTCTTAGAAATAAAATTTGTTGAGCTTGTGTCAACAACTTAAAATCCGGTGAAATGCCGCCAATTATTCCATAATCTTTTAGCACATCTTGACAGAAACTATGAAAAGTTGAAGCAGTAAAATCAAAAACACCATATGGTAGCAGTTCCATAATTCGTTCATCCATTTCAGTAGCTGCTTTGTCAGTAAAAGTCAAAGCTAAAATTTCCGATGGTTTAGCTAATTTTTGTTTAATCAACCAAGCCACTCGATGTGTTATCACAGTTGTTTTTCCAGTCCCAGCTCCCGCGATAATAAGCATTGGACCGGATTTATGAGTTACAGCTTTTAATTGTTCTTTATTTAATTTTTTTAATAATTTATTCATATCCATGTTTTCAGTATATCGTATTTAGAATTTAGTATCTAGTATAAATTTTGAATAAATAAAAAAACCTGTATAAATCAGCAGTTTTTATAATACTTTTTTATATGGTTATATCACTAAATCAGTTTTTCGTCAATTATCTCTTTGATTTTTTCAGCTGTTGTGAGGCCGGTAATTTGTTCAATCACTTTTCCATCTTTAAAAAATAAAAGTGTTGGGATAGCCATAATGCCAAAATTTTGAGGGATTTTTTGATTGTTTTCTACTCGTAACCCGGCAAATTTTACTTTATCCTTATATTCTTTTGCCACTTTTTCAATAATCGGTACGAGTTGCATACAAGGACCACAACTAGTGGAAAAAAAATCCACCACTACAGATTTATCGGATTTTACAACTTTATCAAAGAAATTATCATCATTTACTTTGTCTAACATAAATACCTCGCTAATTCTATCGCTAATTTAATCTCAAATGATCGCGAATAAATCAATTCAGAGATGAGTTAATGTGTATATGCGTTGATGCATTTTTTATTTTTGATAACCCACATTACAAATTTATATGCTCCAAACATTACTGTAACATAGAAAACATTTCCAAGCAAAGTGTTTCTGAAAAACGGGATTGCCATAGTGTAACAGGTTAAAAGACCAGTTAAGGTCTGTGGATAAATTCTAGAAAATGCCCAAACTGCGAAATTTGTAATTAAGAAAAACAGTATTGATGCCAATAAAGATCCGCCAAGAATATTTGCCCAAGATTTGTTTTTCTTAATATATAATCCTAAAACTGAAGTTAAAACAAAACTTAGATAAACAAAAATCATAATTGCCGGATTGTAAAAACCGATAAAAATATCTGCTATTATCATCGCCAATATTGGAATTATCAATGCCTGTTTTTTTGGCAAATATACTGCAGAAAATAAAGCAATAGCGGCAATTGGTGCAAAATTTGGAGGAAGATTAATGATACCATAATGTCTAGCAACGCGCAGAGATACAGCTGCTAAGATTAAAAAAATTGCGAAATAGTTAGGTTTTTTTATAAAGTTCATATTAATTTCTAATTGTTCTAATTGACCTAATTGCTCTAAATAAATCCTAATGTCAAATGTCTAATGAACAAAAAAGAGATTTAATAATTGGGATTTAGGATTTTCGATCATTATTTAGGTTAATTAGAAATTAGGTTAATTAGGTTAATTTTATTTTTATTGCCATGATTCTACCTGCCAAGTTACAGTATCGTTTGGTGCGACTTGTAAATCTTGAATTCCCACCATTGAATATTGATCATTGTGATATAATGCCCAATAACTTCCGTATTCTGGTTCAATTCCACCAATACTTGAAATATAAATTCCAAAATCAAAAATCTGATATTTCATTGGAAAATGATATTTTGCCGCGGCACGTTTCATTATATCCCAGCCAGTGTCATTGTCTTGATATTCAATTTGATAATTACCAACCGATTGAATATTAAAATTGACATATTGATGCTTTCTTTGTTTTTGAGACGGTGGATTAATATCGGTAATATCAGTAGTATCAGAAGTGTCAGAAGGCGAAGTGTCAACAGAGTCAATAGTATCAGCAGAATCAGAAGAATTGTCGATCGTTGATGAGTTGATGAGTTGATGAGTTGGTGACTCCTTTTGTTGTTCTGAGTTTTCGACTGCTTCCAGCTTTGTATCACTGACAATTTCATTTTGAGTTAATTGCGGTTTTTGTTTTGGTTTATTTATTTCTTTTTGATATTGGGCATTGCCATAACTTAAAACTAATCCAGCTAAGATAATTCCAAGAAGCAAAAGCCAGATACGATTAAATGGTAGTTTAAATTTTTTCATAATTTTTATCCTTTAATTTGTCATTCCGGATAGGATGAAATCATGATCCGGAATCTAGATCCTGAATCGAGTTCAGTCCTGTTATATTATGTCAAGCCCTACTCTTTAACAACATAAGGTGTTTGTCTCTTTAAAACAGCGTAGATTCTGTAAATTAGTTTTCTTGACACAGCGCACATAGCAACTGTATATTTCTTTCCTTCTTTTCTCT
>DAOVQR010000081.1 GCA_030628575.1 bacterium | reverse complement strand
ATCTGGCTCTCTCTGATATTTATCATATCATAGACTTATTTTTAAATTACTTTCTATATTTAATATACAAGGATGACAGCTTGGGTAAATTTAGAATAGTATCACTATATCACGAAGGATTTTTATGAAAGTTCCTATTGAAGTTTCGGCAAGACATATACATTTAACGAACGTTGATTATCAAACTTTATTTGGTAATCAAGAATTAATAAAATTAAAAGAATTATCACAACCCAATCAATTTGCTGCCAAACAGGTGGTTACAATAATTGGTCCAAAAAATAAAATTGAGGATGTAAGGGTAATTGGTCCTTATCGCGACGATACCCAATTGGAAATATCGATTACAGATGCTTATTTTTTAGGTATAGACCCGCCTCCCGTTTTAGTATCTGGAAATTTAGGAAAATCAGCAGGCGGATTAACTTTAAAAGGACCAAGGGGTGAAATAAAAATGGGCAAAGGAATAATAATTGCAAAAAGACATTTGCATATTTCTCCCGAGAAAGCCAAAGAATTAGGTTTGACTCATTTACAAGAAGTAAAAATAAATGTTGAAAGCGATAGAGCATTGATATTTGATAAAGTGGTAGTTCGTAGTCGTGATGGATTAGATAAGCTAGCTTTTCAAATAGATACCGATGAAGCCAATGCCTCTGGTGTAAAAACTGGGAATGAAGGAAAAATAATAAAATAATTATCAAATAATTTTAAATTAAATCATTACCTGCCCGCAGTTGCTAAAGCAACAGCTTTTGCAGGCGGGAAAATTGAATAAAAATTAAGAATTAAAAATTTATAATTTGATACTTGTAATTTTAAGGATTTATTATGAAGCGTATATTAATTTTTAATGCTGGTAGCTCCAGTTTGAAATATAAGTTGTTTTCATTAAATGATGAAGATAATTTAGTGCTGGAAAAAAAAGGAGAGGTAAGTAAAATTGGAACAGACGAAGGTCCTAAAAATCATAAAATGGCATTATCGTTATTATTTCAAGGTTTTGGTCAACAACACGGATTTTTAAATAAAATTCAAGATTTGGTGGCAATTGGACATAGGGTAGTTCATGGTGGAAGTAAATATCAGCAAACAACACTTATTACCCAAGATGTTATTAGTGATTTAAAAAAATATGATAAATTAGCTCCTCTTCATAATCCACCGATATTAGAAGTTATGCAGCAAATTTATAATGTTAGCGGAACAAAAGAACATCGAGCCATACCTAATTACGCGGTATTTGATACATCATTTTATGCAGATTTACCCGAAGTAACAAATATTTATCCAATCCCCTATCATTTCCATTCAGAAGACGGCATTGAAAGATTTGGTTTTCATGGTCTTTCACACAAAAATGCTCTAAATTCAACAAAAGAATTATTGAAAAATAAATTTAAAACTTTAATTTCAGTTCATTTGGGTGCTGGATCTTCCATAACAGCTATAAATGATAATAAAGCAATCGATACTTCAATGGGTTATACTCCGAATGAAGGATTAATGATGGCAACGCGTTGTGGAGATATTGATCCGGGAATAATTTTATATTTGATGCAGCACAAAAAAATGGATGTAGAAGAAATGTCGGAATTACTCAATAGTCAATCTGGTTTGCTAGGAATATCTGAAGTTAGTTCTGATATGAAAGATTTATTATATTTAGCCGGTTATCGAGTTGAAGATAATACTTATCAAGTGCCAACACGGATTAAGTCATTGCCAGAAATTTATCGTAAAAAATCAAAACTGGCAATTGATATGTTTATTTATCGGATAAAAAAATATATTGGAGCTTATGATGCTATATTAGTTAAAACAGATGTGTTAGTTTTTACCGGAAAAATTGGTGTCGGTTCTAGTTTAATCAGAAATATGATAATTGAAGGTATGGATCATGTTTTAAAAGGAACTAAGATTATTGTGGTTAAAACTGATGAAGAATTGCAAATTGCTAAAGAGATAATTCCCTGTTTGGAAAAATAGATTTTTTAAATAAAAAAGACGGGTTTTAAACCCATCTTTTAGATATATAAATTTTGTTATTTACTGAGTATCTCTTGTAATTTTTGGGATATGAAATCATCCCAAATTACGTGAGAGATTTTTTTAAATTTTTTAGGGTCAATTTTATTATTTAAATGGACCCAATCATAAGCAATTTCCAGCAATAATTTTTTGACTTGCTGACTTGCTACAATACTTAGTTGCCAATCAAATTCAGACCAGTCATGACCAAAATGTATTACTGGCATTTTGTTTATAACTGTCATCTTTATATGCTTAGCATCAAAATTTAGATATTGCCAATCTTTTCCTCCCCATGGTGAACAATACCGAATTTCTTCAACTGTAAAATCAACTTCATTTATCTTATGCATTACTTCCTCGATAGCATTACTCTCCTTATACCAATTTCTTAAATAGAAAAATCCATCTTTACCAGGAATTACAATTATTTCATCATTATTTATAATTTCTGAAGTTAAATTAAATGTAATTTTTTCCCTGTCTAAAAATTCCACAGTAAAAGGAACCTCGCTTGTCCAATTAAATTGAGAAGGTGAATCCATACCAACATAATATAATATTTTGTCATTCAAAGGATCCATCATAAAAACTAGTTTTTTTATGATGTTATTTGTTAACATATTGTTATTCTTGCAAGAATCAATTTCTACCATTATTCCGCTTTTATTCTCACTAAAATTAATTCTTATTCCATTATAAGTTGTACATTCTAGACCTGTACTTCTTTTTTTGCCGAACACTGTTTTCTCTTTAATAAGATAAATTTTAGCAATCAATTTATTTTTTTGTTCATTAATGGATTTTTTGATAGATTTAACAATTTTTCTCCATGAACAACAATCAGCGTCAATTTCCAAAACTTTAAATATAGCTTTTATATGATTTATGTTAACAAAAAATTCGCGCACCTTTACAATTTTTCCTCTTTGGGTTTTTTGTTTTAATTCTAATATTCTTATTCCCATTTCTTTTTCCTCCTTTATATTTTTAAAGATCGATTTAAATTTTATTAGATATTTATATTAACAGATATTTGTGAATTTATCAATAGTAAATTGCATCAGTTGAATTTGTGATTTTAATTATTATTGATATAATGGAATTAATGATATTCGATAATTCTAAAAAACAATTCATCACAGGAAATCAAGCAGTTATTGAGGGTGCCAAACGGATTGGTGCTAGTTGTATGTGTGGATATCCTATTACACCAGCTACTGAAATTTTGCAGGAGTGGGCAAAATTGCATGATAACGAGCCAGAGAAATATAAATTCATTCAATCTGAAGATGAAACTTCAGCTGGTTTTAATACTATTGGCGCCATTTTAGCTGGCGCTAAAGCTTTTACAGCTACTGCGGGTCCGGGTCACACCTTAATGCAGGATCCAATTTCTATGGCCGAGGCAATGAGAATACCTTTTGTTGGTGTTATAATGCAACGAGGCGGTCCATCTACTGGCACGGTAATTTATGGTCAACAGGAAGTTACCATGGCTTGTTTTGGTGGCAACGGAGAAGGATTAAGAAATGTTTATTCAATTGCCAATCCTCAAGAAGCGTATACTTATACCATGCGTGCCTTTAATGCAGCTTGGTATAGTCGTTTCCCTTCTTTTGTTTTAGGTGATGGATATATTGCTAAAATGAAAAGTGAAGTTGATTTTCATTCTTCTCGCGCCAATGTGAAATCAAAAGCAATACTAGGCGACGAATCATCAAAACCACAAAATATCAGAAATTGTTTTAATTTTGAAGATGAATTACATAGCGATTTGACAAAAAATATTGATGATTGGAAAAAATACGCGGAAGAAATAAAAGAATCAGAATCTTATCTTTGCAATAATGCAGAAATTATTTTGGTTGCCCACGGTATCGTGTCACAAGCAGCCAGAGAAGCAGTGGATAAATTAAGAAAAGATCACATCAAAGTCGGTTTATTTAGACCAATTACTTTAAGGCCATTTGATCATCAAAAACTTTCCAATATTGCAGCTTCTGCCGGAAAAATTATTATATTGGAATCATCTTATGGACATTTGGAAAGAATTGTTAAAAATCGACTTTACGGATTAGCTAAAATCGAAATATATCAAAAACCAGTATTACCAATATCAGTAAAGGAGATAATATCTTTAATAAAATAACTAATGATACCAACATTCTTAAATTTTAAATTACAAATTTTAAATTACAAATCAAATTCTAATTTTAAATCATCTTTAGGGTCATATTCCCCGCCGCTTGCGGCGTGATATAATATATGTATGAGCAAATATATTCACAAAAGTCACAATGTAACAATTTTGTTATATCACATAGTTTTT
>DAOVQR010000102.1 GCA_030628575.1 bacterium | reverse complement strand
TTTTATTATCTTTTTTCCTTTTGCCAACCTAGAAGAAAATTCATAAATTGCAATAGATTCATCTCTAGACTCATGCGCTGCCTTTATAAAACCAATACTATGAGTAGCTATCCATAATTGAACATGATCTATCTTGCATAATCTTTTTAATTCTAAAAATAATTTTTTTTGTATACTTGTATGAATATGTAGTTCTGGTTCATCAATAAAATATACACCATTTTTTATATGAATATTTACTCTTCTGTAAAAATTAAAAATAATACCGAAAACTTCTTTTTCTCCAGCACTTAAATTTTTATACAAAAATTTATCACATTTTTTAGTAAACAAAATATCTATTTTTGTTGACCCATCTTTATCAAAAGGGTTAAGTATGGTATCTAATTGAATTCCATTTATACCAAAAATCCTTTTTAAGCTTGTATTCACTGGAGTCTTTACTTTGTTAATAATGTTGTCAGTCGTTTCCCCAATTTTTTGAACTTCGCCCAAATAGAAACCCAAAGCAGCTTCAATATCATCTTCAATTCTTTGATCTAGATCATTAAATCTTTCAGGTGATTTACTATCATTTTTAACTGATTCGCCAGCAGCTTGAGTAATAGAGGTTCTAGTTATATCCTTTGTAAATCTATATGCAGTGCGACCGTAAAATTTTCTTGTCTCAGGTTTTCCTTTCCAATCTTTTTTAATTAAGTTATCATTTTCATCATATATTTCTATAGAATGGGGTTTGTCTTTGTTCTTTCTTAAATACCCAAGGTCACTATCTTCATCACCTCTTTTAGCTGGACGAATGTAATTAGTAAAAGCATCAAAAACACAACTCTTACCTTGCCCATTTGGACCAACTAACAAGATGACTTCTTTACCTTTCTGTATATTTATAGTCAAATCATCAAAATACTTAAAGTTTTTCATCACTATTTTTGATATTTTCATAAAATTTCTAAATTGTTTATTAATGTTTTTAAGATGTCTTTACTCTCCATGTCCAGTTTCCCCATCTCTTCTAAAATCTCCTTCGGCTCTCGCAAAATATTTTCGTCTTTTTTTTATTTAAATTTTTTATTGACAAATTAATTTACCCGATAAGTTTTTGGATGTCTTTTTGGCTGAATTCTTTTTTATAATCAATCAATTTTGGATGCTTTATACTTCGTAACTCTGCGTCATAAGTCGCCATAATGCTTCTGGCTCTTTTTTGATAGACCAGCCAATTTTTTGTAGAAGAAAAGTCATCAAATTTTTTACTGCTACAAATTTTTTAATGCAATTAGTGAAATCCTTTCTGTAATCTTTAGTTTCTTCTCTGGTTTCCGAAAACTTGCTTGCTAATTGATTGATGATTTTAGGATCTAATGTAGCGATTCGCATTACTTTTTTAAAATTACCCTCAACCCTAATAAAATACTTTCTTACCTTCTTGCCGATTTCACTATTTTCCAACATTGCTAATTCCTTTGCCATATCTACGGAAATAACATACTCTTTTGGCAAGACTTTGCCGGTTTTGGCATCAACGATTTTACCTGTCTGTTGGGTCTTTAATCCATTGCCAGAATTGGCAATGGATATAAAATAATCCAAATCTTCCACAAAATCATACTTTTTAATTCTATCTTTAATCCAATTAGCAAAGAATTTGCCAACACCAAGCCATTGATGCAATTCTCTGGCGTTGACAAATCTTTTTTTGTCGCCGTTAAAATCTTTTTGAATCACTTTTATGTTTATAAGATCGTTCATAATTTTTCCTTAATGGAATTTAAAATCTCCTTGCTTTTTTTATCCAATTTTCCCATCTCTTCCAAAATCTCCTTTGGTTCTCGTAAAATATTTTCTTCTTTTTTGTTAGGGTTTTTCACGGATAGATCAAAAGTTTTTTGATTGATGTTTTTAATGTCTATACTCCACGAATTTTTGCTGTTGGCTTTAGTTTTTTGTAATTCCACAAATTCTACTAAATCATTTTCATTTAATGGATTACCTTTTCCAAGATTGCGAATAAGATTAAGTTGATAAAACCAAACTTTTTTGGTTGGCGCGCCTTTTTCAAAAAACAAAATCACTGTTTTAACTCCAGCTCCAGAAAATACTCCGCCGGGTAAATCAAGCACAGTGTGGAGGTTGCAACTTTCCAAAAGCATTTTGCGCAAACTCACAGAAGCATTATCAGTATTAGAAAGAAAAGTATTTTTAATAACAATACCGGCTTTTCCTCCAGCTTTCAGAATTTTGATAAAATGTTGAAGAAAAAGAGAAGCTGTCTCGCCAGTTTTGATCGGAAAGTTTTGTTGAACTTCTTTTCTTTCTTTCCCGCCAAAAGGAGGATTTGTCAAAATTATATCAAAACGATCTTTTTCTTGAATATCATTAATATTTTCAGAAAGTGTGTTTGTATGCTGAATATTTGGCGCTTCAATGCCATGCAAAATCATATTCATAATGCCAATAATGTAAGCAAGAGGTTTCTTTTCCTTGCCATAAAAAGTCGTTTTTTGTAAAGTGTTAAATTCTTTTGCTGACAATTTTTCTCTGTCTTTAGACAAGTAATTAAACGCTTCTACTAAAAACCCCGCTGAACCAACAGCACCATCATATATCTTATTTCCAATTTTCGGATCAACTACTTTAATGATTGTTTTTATAAGGGGACGTGGAGTATAATATTCTCCACCATTTCGACCCGCATTGCCCATATTTTTTATTTTATCCTCGTACAAGTGAGAAAGTTCATACTTTTCACCTTTAGTACGAAAGTGCATCTCATCTATGATATTTAAAATTTCACGTAAAGTATATCCACTTTGGATTTTATTCTTTAACTCACTAAAAATTTCACCTATTTTATACTCAATTGTATTTGAATCTTCGGATTTTGTTTTGAATTTTTTAAGATATGAAAAAAGTTCAGTGTTTACAAAATCAATAAGATCATCACCTGTTAGAGTTTTGTTGTGATCGATTTTTCCATTTTTTGTTTTGGGAACTGCCCAAAAATTCCAAGCATATTTTGGATCAATTATATTTATATATTTTTTGCCAGCAAGCTGTGCTTCTTTCTTTTTATCTTTTTCTAAATCATCTAGATATTTTAGAAATAAAATCCAAGAAGTCTGTTCAATATAATCAAGCTCAGTGCCTACCCCTGCATCTTCCCTGAGAGTGTTATCGATATTTTTGAAAGATTGTTGAAACATAGTTTTTCTCCAACTAAAATTATTTTCTATATACTTTGCTCCGATGTTTTAATTTTACTAAAACAAAAATAAACAAATCTATTCTAATAATTTACCAAGTCAGCCAACCGGAAGTGTTTTTGAACGCTGGGATTTTGGTGTCATTTTTGGTGTAATTTAAAATTTTTCGGATAATTCTTCGTCTTTGACGATTTAATTTCCGACGAATTTTGCTGTTTTCTTTTGTTTGATCACAACCTGATTTAGTCATTATTTATCCTTTTAATCAATCAAATTATATCATATAAAACAGGTATAAACAATGAAAAAATTATTAGAGCAATTTTTTTTCTTTAAAACTAAAAAATCCATTATTGGTGATAATGATATGATCAATTATTTCAATCCCTAAAATTTTGCCAGATTTCACTAATCTTTTAGTGATTTCTAAATCGTCTTCTGATGGCTTAGAATCACCTGATGGATGATTATG
>DAOVQR010000010.1 GCA_030628575.1 bacterium | reverse complement strand
TTAAATAATATTGTTGATATAACTAATTATGCAATGATTGAAACAGGACAGCCATTACACGCTTTTGATTATAATAAGATCCATTCCGGAATTATGAATATCAAACAAGCCGCAAGTGGTGAATCAATGATTACACTTGATGGTCAGGAACAGAAATTAGATAAAAATGCTATAGTTATAGATGATGGAAAAAAGATTTTCGATTTAGCGGGAATTATGGGTGGATTTAATTCTGAAGTTGATAAAAAAACCAAAACGATTGTTTTACAAGGAGCGATTTTTGATCCAATTTTAATAAGAAGAACATCAAAAAGATTAAATCACCAAACAGATGCTTCTTATCGATTTGAGCGCAGTGTTGATTATGAAGGTTCCGTTCGTGGAGTTAATAAAGCCGCCAAATTAATTAAACAAAGCTGTCCAAAATGTAAAATTGGTAAATTAATTGATATTAAATCAGAAAAAAGAAAAAAGAAAAAAATTAAAATTAATATTGCAAAAATAAATAAACTTTTAGGTACAAATTTAGACCAAAAACAAATCATTGATTATCTACACAGATTAGAGTTTAAAACTAATCAACTGATTGTGGAAGTTCCTTCTTACCGAGAATTTGATGTGACAATTTGGCAGGATATTGCCGAAGAAGTAGCTAGAATGTATGGTTACAATAATTTAGACAGATCATTATTTAAAAAAACAGAGCATAAAGAATCAGAAAAGTTTATTTTGAAAAAACATATAAAAGATATTCTTTGTAAAAATGGCTTTACAGAATGTTATTCTTATTCATTTACGGACGAGAAATTAATAAAAATGCTTAACTATAAATTGTCTGATTGCCAAGAAGTTATTAATTCTATTTCCCCAGAAAATAAATACCTTCGTTTATCAATAGAATTATCACTTCTAACTGCTGCAGCCAAAAATCCATGGGTACCAGAAATCAATATTTTTGAAATTGGAAAAGTCTTTCATACTCACGGACTAACGCAGAAAAACTCGCGGACTAACGCAGAAGAAAAGTGGCAACTTGGAATCTTAACAACAAATAAAAAAGCTAATAATATCAAATCAATTCTAAATCAATTGAATATTAGTACCGATATTATATCAGCGGATCAAAAAATACTAGATTATTTAAAAATAAGAAAAAAAGTTAAATATATTGTTATTGATCTTAATAAAATCAAAATTTCAGCAAAAGATTATCTAACCAAGATATCAAATCAAAAATATAAAAAGGTTTCAGAATTCCCGCCAACTGTTCGTGATTTAGCTTTTATTGTTGATAAAAAGATAGATGCTAATCAAATCCAAACCCAAATCTCCCATCTCGATTCCCATGTCTTGCTAGTTGATTTATTTGATGAATTCACATCAGATAAATTTGGTAAAAATAAGAAAAATATCGCTTATCATATTTGGTTACAAAATTTAAAAAAGCCAATGAACGCTCGTGAAGTTGATAAAATTACTAAAGAAATAATAAATAAAATAGAAAAAAAATATCAGGCAAAATTGAGAGGTTAAAATGAAGAATAAAACAAAAAATTCTCAGTTAAATGCTCAAGATGTGCAGGACAATATCTTTAAAAGAATGAGTGCTGATCAAAAACTTAAATTAGGTTCTGATTTATGGATATTGGGTAGAGAATTAATAGGGAATAAAATATATAAAAATTATGAGGAAAATTATGACAGAAATAGATCCCAGACATCTTCTTATTAAAATCGCTAAAATTTTAAATAAGTTAAAGATTCCTTATTTAGTAACGGGTGGAATGGCAGTATTGATTTGGGGAAGGCCGCGTTTCACTGCTGATATTGATCTTATTATCTATTTAAAACCAGAAAAAATTAATGATTTAGAAACAGCATTGTCTTCTCTGGGGAAAGCAGTTTATATTAATAAAGATTCTATAAAAAGAGCTCTTACCAATTATGGAGAGTTTAATTTTATTGATGATCAATCTGGAATGAAAGTAGATTTTTGGGTATTAAAAAATAATCCTTTTGAAAATTCTTGTTTTAAACGGACGATTAAAAAAAAGATTTTAGATAAATCCATCAATTTTATCTCACCTGAAGATTTAATTTTGTCAAAACTAATTTGGTATAAGCAATGTCGATCATCTCGTCATTTGGAGGATATTGAGTCAATTTTAAAAATCAGTAAAATTGATGAAGAATATCTTAAAAAATGGGCTGAAAAACTTAATCTAACAGAAAGTTTGGAAAAATTAAGCAAAAATAAATAAACACGACTTACGCACTTGAACCTGATGACATTTAAACGCTTCTTGGGGAAGGTGCGTAAGTCGTGTAAATTTAAGGATAAGCTATGACAAAGGAAGGTTTAAATCCAGCAGATAGGGAATTTAATAGATTTATTGAAGCAGAAAAAAAATTAGATATTAAATTTGATAAAAAAAATATGATCGAGCATGAACAATTATTAGAATTGTATAATAAGCTTCCACAAAAGATAGGTCGTTACACCATTGGCGAAGAACTAAAAAGACGGCTTAATTTTTTTAAACTCGGATTTAAAGACAAACTCAATGATTATATCGAAATTACAAGAAATTTATTAAATTATGAAAAGTCATCTTTAAAAATAAACAACCTAGAAAAATGGAAAGAAAATTTATTAAAAATTGATCAAGAACGTCATAAAATACATGGTTTAATAAAAACAAAATTAAAAATGTATTTAGTAGACATAGCTAAAGCAAAAAAACAGCAACTTGGTGATATTGATGATAAAAAAATTAGTATTATTACTGAAATGTTAATAAGTGCTGAAATTACAGGAAAATGTATTTGGATAAGTAGATTACCACTCGAAGAAAGTGTAAAAGTAATATATCCTGAAGATGTTAAAATAAAAAGTTTTGAATATGAATCAGATTGGCACGATGAGGGTAATAATTATAAACAGGTTTTTATCTATTATAATCCATTAAAATATAAAGAAGAAGATATTGAGTTTAAAATCATAGAGAAATAAAAGTAATTACACCGACGGAGGTAATATGAAAAATCGAGTTTTGTCATCCGAAGTATCAAAATTAGTAAATAAACAAGTTAAAATGGTTGGATGGGTTCACGTACGTAGAGATCACGGAAAACTAATATTTATTGACTTGAGGGATTCTGATGGATTCACACAACTTGTGTTTTTGCCAAACCATAAACAAGTTCATAAATTAGCACATCAGCTTAGAGCAGAATTTGTAATTGAAATTGAAGGTAAAGTGAATAATCGTCCAGAAAAAATGATAAATAAAAATATCATTAGCGGTAAAGTAGAAATTGAAGTTACGAATCTAAAAATATTAAGTAAGTCAAAAACACCACCGTTTGAAATTGATAGAGATACCATTGATGTAGATGAAGAAACTAGATTAAAGTATCGATATCTAGATTTACGTTCAAAAAGAATGAAATTAAACATCATAAATCGTCATAAAATTATTAATTATATAAGAAATTATTTAGTTGATAACGGATTTATTGAAATTCAAACCCCCATTCTTTCAAAATCAACACCGGAAGGAGCAAGAGATTATCTGGTACCATCAAGATTACATCCTGGTAAATTTTTTGCCTTGCCTCAATCCCCTCAACAATATAAGCAATTATTAATGATATCAGGATTTGAAAAGTATTTTCAAATTGCCCCATGTTTTAGAGATGAAGATGCTAGAGCTGATCGAAGCCCAGGAGAATTTTATCAACTTGATATGGAAATGACGTTCACTAACCAAAAGGAAATTCTTGATTTAATTGAAAATATGTTTACAAAAATGATCAAAGAATTATTTCCTAAAAAGAAAATTACTAAAAATCCATGGCCAAGATTAAAATATAACGACATAACGAAAAAATACAAAACCGATAAACCGGATTTAAGAGTTGATAAAAATAATCCAAATGAATTATCATTTGCCTGGATAATTGATTTTCCTTTATTTGTTAAGCAAACCCAAAAGGACTTTTTTTACGGTGTAGGATCAAGAATTGCTCCATCACACCATATGTTCACTGCACCCAAAGAAGAAGATATAAAATTGTTAGACAAAAACCCCTTAGAAGTTCGCTCATATCAACATGATTTAGTTCTTAATGGTACGGAGATAGGTGGAGGAAGTATTAGAATTCATAATTGGTCTATTCAAGAAAAGATATTTGATTTAATCGGTTTTACCAAAGAACAAAAAAAACAATTTGATCATCTTAAAACAGCTTTTTCTTATGGTGTTCCACCACATGGAGGAATTGCTCCAGGAATTGATCGATTCATTAGTATCCTTTGTGATGAAAAAAATATAAAGGAAATAATAGCATTTCCACTAACAGGAGAAGCTAGAGATCCCCTAACAAATGCGCCATCCGAAGTAACAAAACAACAATTAAAAGAAGTTCACATAAAAACAGATTATAAACAAAAATCAAATCAACCCAAACATTATAAAAAACTATAATTATGAAACAAAAATTTTATATTGGCTTAATAATTTTTCTTTTATTAAGTGTTGGAATAATCCAATACTTAATTTTGAAATCAGATAAATCTAAAGATAGTTTAGTAATAATAAAATCAGCTCAAATTGATAAAAAAGATTTAAAATCCCCCAAGATTTCAATTGATGAAATAAAATTTCCACCAACAAAAAAAGCAAGTTATATTAAACCAACAATTTATGCCAAAAATTATATATTAATTGATATGGAATCCGCCTATCCTTTATATGTAAAAAATGCAGATATTCAAGTTCCTATTGCTAGTACAACTAAAATTATGACAGCAATAATCGTTTTAGAAAATTATAATCTAGATGATATTATAACTATCTCTCAAAGTGCAGCTACACAGATAGGTTCTGACATATATTTACGTACTAACGAAAAAATGACAATTGAAAATCTACTTTATGCGCTTTTAGTAAGATCGGGTAACGATGCAGCAATGGCTTTGGCTGAAAAAATTGGCTTGGATGAATTTGTAAAAAAAATGAATGAAAAAGCCCAACATTTAGGTTTAAATAATACTCATTTTAAAGATCCAGCAGGTTTAGATGATTCCGGACATTCAACAGCCAAAGACCTAGCGATTCTTGCAGCTTATGCATTAAGAAATAAACAATTTAAAAAGTATATTAAAACTGCTGAAATAACTATTACATCTACGGACGGACAAATTACTCACAAACTAGAAAGTTCTAACCGTTTAATTAAACCAGATGAATCATTATTTTATTCTGAAGGAATTGGAATTAAAACTGGTTTTACCCCAGACGCTGGACATTGTTTAGTAGCAGCCGCCCAAAGAAATAACCATACATTAATTAGTATTATTTTATATACTTATGAAAATACTAAACAAGCCAGTGCAAAAGAATCTAAAAAATTACTCCAATGGGGATTTAATAATTATAAATGGGAATAAAAAGTTAATTAGTTGAATAGTTACGTAGTTACATGGTTCAATGTAGATTTATTGATAAAAAACTAGTCAACTGTTTAACTAATCAACTATGCAACTATATTAAAATTTGACAAAATTTTAATATTTTTATATTATTAAATTAACGGTCGTATAAAATATCAATTCACGCTAGGGAGTAAATATGTCTATTATTGATGATTTATTAATACTTGTTGAGGACTCAAAAAAAATAACTTTAGATATAGTTTGTAGAAAGATGAAAGGATATCGTCGGCAAACCATATCTTCTGGTCTGGGACGTTTATCGGCTAAAGATCTAATTAATAAACAAAACATTGATAAACAGAATTGCTTTATAATTAGTAAAAATGGCAGAGAAATAATTGATCGTGAATTGGATAATATTAAGTACATAAACCAAAAAAATTATCCTTTAAATTGGTTTATAGTTATTTTTAATATTCCTGAAAAATTGAGAAAATATCGTGATGAATTAAGAAGACAACTAATCAATCACGGATTTGGCAGATTGCATGATAGTGTATGGTTTTCTAAACAAAATCAAAAACAATCGATTCAAAAAATCATCAATGATTTTAATTTAAGCAGTAATGTAGTATTTCTTGAAACTAAAGAATTTAATCGCGATGAAAATAAAAAAATGATTGAAAAACTTAATTGGAATTGGAAAGATATAAACAAAAAATATAAAATATTTATCAGTAATGTTAACAGATATTTAGATTTTAAAAATAAAGAAACTTACCGAGCAAAACAATTGGTTTACGAACTAGCTAAAATAATAAAATCAGACCCAAAATTGCCTGATTATTTATATAATAAAGATTATAAAAAAGAAAAAGCTATTAAATTGTATAAAAAAATTAGACCTTATTGTTATTAATTTAGATCATTGATCAAGGGCATTCTGGGCTGCTTTTTGTTCTGCTTCTTGTTTGGATAAGCCAAATCCAACCCCGACTTGTTTATCAGCTATATAAACTCCAACTTCGAATTTTTTATTGTGATCTGGTCCTGCTTCACTTAAAACTTTATAAGTAGGAGTTATTGCTGACTTTTCTTGCGACAATTCTTGGAAGTTACTTTTTGCATCCACATAAAGTTTGTTTTTAATAATTTCTGGAAGTTTAACAATTAGTATATTCTCAACAAATTTTTTTGTTTCATTATATCTTTGATCTAAATAAATTGCTCCAATTAAAGCTTCAAAAGTGTTAGCTAATATTATTTGTCTGGCTTTACCAGTACTTTTTGCCTCACCTTTTGATAAGTAAAGATAATCGTCGATATCTAGTTCTTGAGCTAGTTCAGATAGCATCTGTCCTCGCACTACAGCACTTCTCCAATTTGTTAATTCACCTTCTGGATTTTCATAATTTTTATAAAGATGATCTGTAACTATTAATTCTAATACGGCATCACCCAAAAATTCTAATCTTTCATTATGATCCAATTCAAAATCAGAATGTTCATTTAAATACGAACGATGAACGAATACCGTTTGCAATAATTTTTTATCAGTAAAATGAACATCAATTTTATCTTCAAATTCTTTTAAATCTTTAGTCATTATACCTCTTTATGTAAATCTAATAAACTCAATTCTTCATTATATTGAGGAATTTCTCGAGTAGATTTACTTTTTTCTTCAATTTTTGATTCTTCATTTATATACCTTGAATCTTGTTTATATAATGTAGCTAAAACACCATTTACGAATTTTGAAGAGTTTTCACTGCCATATATTTTAGCAATTTCTACTGCTTCATTTATTACTACTTTTGGTGGTATTTTTTGAGCAAATAACAATTCATAAACTGCTACTCTCAAAATTGTTTTATCTATCTTGGCGATTTGTTCCACTGGCCATTCTGGTGCTGCCTTACTAATGATTTCGTCTATTTTATCTATTTTTTTTTGAATATCAGCCAAACTCTTTTCAATATATTCAGTATCACATTCTTCTTGATAAGCGCTAATATTTCTTTTGGCAATATTAAAAATTGTAGCCCGAGGGCGGAAATCAAGTTCATATAAAGATTGCATTACAATTACACGTGATAGGTGTCTATTAGCCATAATTATTTTTTATCTTTTTTATCAAAATTTATTATTTGTTCATCATTATAATAACCACAAGTTGAACATACATGATGTGGTAGTTTGATTGCATTACATTTTGGACATTTACTCAAATTCTGTTTTTTTAATGCTTGATGCGATTTTCTTCTACCGGTGCGTGATTTTGATAATTTTTTCTTTGGTTCAGCCATATTTGTCGCTTTCGGCTCCAAACGCTGATAGACGCAGATTTTGAATTCTAGCGCTGATCAACGCAGAAATTAAATTTGTATATTATTATCATCATTAGTGAATTATGATTCTTATTTTCCGATTTCTGATATCTGAATTCCGACTTCTGGATCTTATTATACCACGATTGAAACAATTTTGCTAGTTTTAGTTTCAATACACATTTTTCTTTTAATTTTTTTACCTTTTATGTATTGTCTTACATTTTTATCTAATAATGCTAAATTTATAATTTCATTTTTAGATAATTTTTTAGCTGTTTCAATTTCAAGTAAGGCACGTTTTTTACCATTAATCATCACAGGAATATTCATTACAGCTTTTTCAACCTTACCAGTAACTTTTGGCCAAGTTGACTTAAAAATAGATTCATTATGACCTAATTGACTCCATAATTCTTCTGAAATATGTGGTGCAAAAGGGGAGAGAATTTGTAAAAATTTTTCTAAATCTTCTTTTGATATGTCTTTCTCGGTTTTAGTAAGATAATTAATAAATATCATCATTTTACTTATGGCGGTATTATAACCTGAAGATTCAATATCATTACTAACTTTATTTATTGTTTCTCGAAGTTTATTATGAATTGATTGACTTGAATGAGTAGGTAATGTTTTTATATGTTCAATGCTTTTTTGATAATATCTCCAGATTTTAAACAAAAATCTTTCGATTCCTTTAATATTGCTATCGTTAAAATCACCGCCTTCTGTGTATGGACCTAAAAACATCAAATACATTCTTAAAGTATCCACACCATATCTTTTGATGTATTCATCTGGAACAACTATATTACCGCGAGATTTACTCATTTTATCACCATCTTTAATTATCAATCCATGCACTCTAAATTTTTTAAATGGATCATCGAAATTAATTAATCCCATTTCTTTAAATACAATAGTAATAAAACGAACGTATAACAAATGCAAAACAGAGTGTTCGGCACCGCCTATATACATATCAACAGGCAACCATTTATTATCAATCTGAGAATTAAATATTTTATTTTTATTTTTATTATCTATATATCTAAAAAAATACCAGGCAGAATCCAAAAAGGTGTCAGAAACATCAGTTTCTCTTTTAGCCGATCCGCCGCATTTAGGACATTTGGTGTTGACAAATTCTGGAATATTAGCAAGAGGGGATACTCCTGTTCCTTTTGGCCGCCAATTTTCAGTTTCTGGCAATAAAATTGGAAGATCTTTTTCTGGAGTCGGCACCCAACCACACTTTTCGCATTTGACCATGGGTATTGGTGGTCCCCAATATCTTTGACGGGAAATAAGCCAATCACGTAATTTGTATCTAATAGTCTGTTTACCATTAACAAATTTTGTAATTGCATTCTGCGCTTTTTGGCTACTCATTCCATCAAATTTTCCAGAATTTATTAAAACGCCAGCATCAGTAAAAATCTCCTTTTTAAAATATCTGTTCCAAAAAAATAATTGAGAAGGACTGTTACTTACAAATTTAGAAACACTATTTAATTTAACCCATTTAATATCAAATTGCTTTTTATCTCCCTTGTTTCTTCTTGTTTTTTTATTAGAATTTAAAATAAAAACTAATCCTTTAATCTTTGCGTAACGATTTTCATCTTTATGTGTTGCATAATACAAAGCATGAACTTCACCAGAAAATTTTTGTAGCAAATTAAGATCAATATATCCTGTTTCTTCGCAAATTTCTCTCAAAGCAGCATTTTCCAAACTTTTATCATTGTCTATTCCGCCCATTATAAATGATCCCCAACCACCCCTTTTCCACTTAATACATAAAACATTCTCTTTTTTCTTATCAATAACAATAGCTTGAACCATTTTTCTTTTTACTATTTTTTTACCATTGATTGCATCTGTTATTAAATAAGGCGCAATCACATTAACAATTGGCAATTTGAATTTTTTTGCGAATTCATAATCACGTTTATCATGAGCTGGAACTGCCATAATAGCACCAGTACCATAACTTGGCAACACATAATCAGCCACAAAAATCGGGATTTCTTTTTTATTAACTGGATTAATGGCTTTAATACCCTTAATCTCAATTCCTGTTTTTTCTTTTGATAAGTCAGATCTTTCCAAGTCAGATTTTCGACGAACGTCGTTTATATATCTCTTTATTTCTGCAGAATTAGAGATATGGAATTTCAATTTTGTAATGATATCATTTTCGGGGGCAACAACTAAATATGTAGCACCAAATAAAGTATCCGCTCTGGTTGTAAATACCTCTATAAATATATCTTTTCCGCGTCGTTCCGCGTTTGATTTTCTGTCAGCATCATTCTGTGTTGCGAAGCGCACGAGTGCGCCTTCGCTGCGTCCAATCCAATTTCGTTGGGCGGTTTTTACATTTTTTGACCAATCAATTTTATTTAAATCTTGATGTAATTTTTCTACATATTTAGTTATATGGAAAAACCATTGTTCTAAATCTTTTTTTATAACTTTTGTTTTACAGCGTTCACAAATTCCAGATTCAACCTGCTCATCAGCCAACACTGTTTTACAGGAAGGACACCAGTTAACTGGAGCTTTCTTGCGTACTGCCAATCCTTTTTTAAACATTTGAATAAAAATCCATTGTGTCCATTTGTAATAATCAGGATCATAAGTTTCTAGAGTATTATTCCAAGCATAGGCATTACCAGTAGCTTTAAGTTGCCGATAAAAATTTTTCTTGGTGATTTTTGCCATTTTGGCTGGATGAGTATTTTTTTTGATAGCATAATTTTCACTATGGATACCAAAACCATCTAAACCAATCGGCTCAAATAAATCATAACCTTGAAGTTTTTTAAATCGTCCATAAATATCAGAACCAGTAAAAGCATACATATTACCAACATGCATTCCTTCAGCAGAAGGATAAGGAAACATCATTAAATTATAAAAAGGTTTTTTGGCATTTTTAATATCTGGCTGAAAAATTTTGTTTTTTTCCCAATACTGTTGCCACTTTTCTTCAAT
>DAOVQR010000105.1 GCA_030628575.1 bacterium | reverse complement strand
AGGTTTTACAAAAAAACACATAAACCAGCTCGTAAGAAATCTATTTATAGATCACAAACTGATATTGATATGGATGGTATTGGTTATAAAAAGGATATTTCCAGCGAGCCCATTTTTAAGTTTCCCAAATTGCAGGTCAATTTTAATTGGAAAAAAGTTATTGCAATATTATTAATTGTTATTTCAACAGGTTTTATTAGTGTTTATGCTACCGATTCAGTAGATTTTGTAAAAAATAAAATTGATTTAGTTAAATTATTTCACTCTGGTAAATATTTAATACTTTTTCAAAATAACGCCGAAGCCAGAGCAACGGGCGGGTTTATTGGCAGTTTTGCAGTAGTAGATATAGAATATGGTAAGATCAAAAACTTTTATATTGATACCAATATCTATAAACGAGATCAAAAATATGATTATATACTAAAGAGAATAGCTCCTGAACCATTGGCAAGTTGGCATAAAAGTGGAGGAAATCCCTATTGGTCATTACGTGATGCCAATTGGGCAGTTGACTTTCCAGAAACAGCTCGAGAAATAGAATGGTTTTATAAAAATGAGGGAGGAGAGAATGTTGATGGTGTAATTGCGCTTAATGCTACAGTTGTTAAAAATCTTTTAGATATTTTGGGACCCGTTAATTTGCCAAAATACAATCAAGTTGTTACAACAAACAATTTTTTTGATACATTGCACGAAGAAATTGAAAAAAAGTATTTTGAAAAAGAAGAAAATGTGATAATAGACGAACCCAAAACAATTCTTAAAGATATGTACAGTATTTTAATTGAAAGAACCAAGGACAAAAAATATCGAGAGCAAATATATAAATATGTTTTAAGACAATTAGATGAAAAAGAAATTCTTTTATATTTTAATAATCTAGATTTAGAAAATATAGTTTTAGCTAAAAATTGGGGCGGAGAAGTTAAATATACGAACGGAGATTATCTATATATTAATAATTCTAATCTAGGCGGCGCGAAGAGTAGTTTAAATGTAAAACAAGAGTTAGAACTAAATAGTTTTATTAATTCTACAAACGAAGAAGTAATAAATGAATTAACAATTATTAGATCACATTTAGGTGATGGCCAGTGGCCTGACGATAATAATAAAAATTATATGCGGATTTTAGTACCCCTAGGGGCTAAAATTATTTCTGCCAAGATGGATCAGAATGATATTACTGCCAAAATTAATTTAGGAACTGAAGCAAGAAAATCAGTTTTTGGTCTGTGGTATACAACCAAAATAGGTCAAACCAGAATTTTAACTATAAAATATAAATTACCCGATCGTATAAATAATAAAAATTATAATTTATATCTCCAAAAACAACCCGGCAGTTTAGATGATGAAGTGGAAGTAATAATTGACAATATGGTTAAATTTAGAGGGTTGTTGGATAAAGACAAAGAGATAAAATAAGTTTAAAAATATCCATCACAAAAATTTGCTTTTTGTCAAGAGATATTTTATTATTATATTAATGATGCCAATCTACAAATGCTTAACTAATGATACTAATTATTAGGGTAAATTATGACACCAAATATAAAACAACAATCAGATTATACTGCCAAGCAGATTACTGTTTTGGAAGGATTGGCTCCTGTTCGTAAACGACCGGGGATGTATATTGGTGGTACGGGTTTAACTGGGCTACATCACTTAGTTTGGGAAGTGGTTGATAATGCCATTGATGAAGCAATGGCAGGTCATTGCAGTGATATAATTGTTACATTACTACCTGATAATAAAGTTTCTGTATATGATAATGGGCGAGGAATTCCCGTTGATACTCACAAGCAGACCAAAAAATCCGCACTGGAAACTGTGATGACTACACTTCATGCCGGAGGTAAATTTGGCGGAGGTGGAGGATATAAGGTATCAGGTGGTTTGCATGGTGTTGGTGTTTCAGTGGTTAATGCATTGAGTAGCTGGATGCAGGCAGAAGTTTATAGAGATGGAAAAATTTATAAGCAAGAATATGAAAAAGGTAAAACCAAAACAAAGCTAGAATCGTCAGGAAAATCAGACAAAACCGGTACCAAAATTACATTTCAAGCAGATTCAGAAATTTTTCCACAGATCGATTTTGGTTACCAGACGATTATTAATCATCTTAGGCAACAGGCCTATTTAACAAAAGGTATCTTGATACAGATAAGAGACAGGAGGACAGAGAAAGGGGAAGGGTCTTCTTATTCCTTTTATTTTGAAGGTGGTATTGCCTCATACGTTCAACACATTAATAGAAATAAAAAGACATTGAATGATCCACCAATGTATATTGATAAAGAAGTGGATAATATCAAAGTTGAAATAGCTCTAGCTTATACGGACGATTATAATGTACATGAATATAGTTTTGCCAATAATATCAATACTAAAGAAGGTGGCACACATTTGACCGGTTTCCGCACCGCTCTGACCCGAGCAATTAATGATTATGCTAAAAAACATGACTATCTAAAAGATATGAAATCAGGAGGTCTTTCCGGAGATGACGTTAGAGAAGGTTTAACTACCATTATTTCAGTGAAATTAAGTGAGCCGCAATTTGAAGGACAAACCAAATCTAAATTGGGAAATCCTGAGGTGCGTACAGTTGTGGATTCTGTTACCAATCAGGCCTTATCAACCTATCTTGAAGAAAAGCCCCAAGATGCTAAAAAAAATAATGGAAAAATGTCTTTTATCAGCTCATGCACGATTGGCTGCCAAAGCAGCCCGAGAAACAGTTATCAGAAAAGGAGTACTCGAAGGAATGACTTTACCCGGAAAATTAGCCGATTGTTCTGAAAAAGATCCATCTAAATCCGAAGTATTTATTGTTGAGGGAGATTCTGCCGGGGGTTCGGCCAAACAAGGTCGTGATAGGAAATTTCAAGCAATTTTACCATTAAGGGGGAAAATTTTAAATGTAGAAAGAGCACGTCTGGACAGAATGCTGACATCAGAGGAGATCAAAAATTTAATTATTGCTTTTGGTGCTGGAGTAGGTGATGAATTCAATATTAATAAACTTCGTTATCATAGAATAATAATAATGACAGATGCCGATGTTGATGGAGCCCACATTAGAACACTGCTTTTGACGCTTTTATATCGGCATTTTCCGCAAATTATTGAAAAAGGGTATATATATATTGCTCAACCACCCTTATATCAGATTTCTAAAGGCAAAGAAAAACATTATGTTTATTCAGATCAGGAAAAAGATAAAATAATAAGAGAATTGAATAAGAATAAAAGCGAAAAAACTCCAAATTTGGGTATCCAACGTTATAAAGGTTTGGGAGAAATGAATCCAAGTTTGCTTTGGGAGACTACCATGAATCCAGAAAATAGAGTGCTTCTGCAGGTTAAAATTGCTGATGCAGAAAAAGCCGATCAAGTGTTTTCTATGTTGATGGGTGAGGAGGTAGCACCTCGTAAACACTTTATTCAAACACGAGCAAAATTAGTAAAAAATTTAGATATATAGCGACAAGTAACAAGCGACAAGTAACAAGCGACAAGT
>DAOVQR010000059.1 GCA_030628575.1 bacterium | reverse complement strand
TGCAGACGCCTCGTTTTTAACTCGTTTTCCTCAAGGTTTGGCAGAAGCTTTGGAAAAAATCTCACAAGATCCCAATCAGCTTCGTCGGGCATCATCAGCCACAGCCCATTTATATATTACCAATCCTTTCAAGGGTAAAAATTTATCACATTTATTTTCTACCCATCCGCCAATGCAAGAACGTATTTCTAGATTGAGAAATATGATAAAATAATATTATGGACAAACAAAAAGCTAAAAATAGAATTGAGAAATTAAAACGTGAAATTAATCATCATCGATATTTATATCATGTTTTGGATCGGGAAGAGATTTCTGATGCGGCTTTGGATTCTTTAAAGCATGAACTTTATGATTTGGAACAAAAATACCCAGAATTTATCACTCCCGATTCTCCCACTCAACGGGTGGGTGGCAAACCACTTGATAAATTTAAAAAAGTCCGTCATAAAACACGGATGATGAGTATGGAGGATGCTTTCAATGACACAGAATTAGCGGATTGGGAAACACGGATCACGCGGATATTAGGACATAAACCGACAGAATATTTTGCTGAGCTTAAGATGGACGGTTTGGCTGTTTCATTGATTTATGAAAAAGGAATACTTATTCAAGCAGCAACAAGAGGAGACGGGATAATAGGAGAAGATGTAACACAGAATATCCGAACAATCGAAGCCATTCCTTTGAAACTAGAAACTAGTAGACTAGAAACTAGTTTGAGATCAAAGATTGAAAATAGGAGCTTTGAGGTTCGGGGAGAAGTTTATTTAGAGAAAAAAGAATTTGAGGAGATTAATAAACAAAGAGAAAAACAGGAGTTGCAAGTTTATGCTAATCCAAGAAACTTAGCGGCGGGTAGTATTCGTCAACTTGATCCAAAAGTGATGGCAAAAAGAAAACTTAATTTTAACATTTATGAGGTTACTACCGATTTAGGTGTTAAAAATCATTCAGATAATTTTAAAATTGCCAAACAACTTGGTTTCAAAATTAATAATCAGACCAAAATCGCAAAAGATGTTCACGAGATTGAAAAATTATTTAAAACTTGGGAGAAAAAAAGGGACAAATTACCATATCAGGTTGATGGTGTGGTGATTAAAGTTAATAATCTGAAGGATAGGCAGAAATTGGGTTCTATTGGCAAGGCCTATCGCTGGGAAATTGCTTACAAATGGGCTGCAGAACAGGCAACAACACTAATTAAAGATATTGTTGTGCAAGTTGGCAGAACTGGTGCTTTAACGCCAGTGGCGGTTTTAAAACCAGTTTCAGTAGCAGGTTCAACCATCTCACGTGCTACGCTTCATAATGAGGATGAGATTCATCGTAAGGATGTCAGAATTGGAGACACAGTAATTATTCAAAAAGCCGGGGATGTGATACCAGAAGTTGTGGAAGTATTAAAAAGAATGCGGCCTAAAAATGCTAAAAAATTTAATATGCCTAGTAAATGTCCAATTTGCGGCACTAAAACAGTTAGACCCGAAGGTGAAGCGATACATCGTTGCCCTAATAAAAATTGTGCATCACAGATGAGAAGAAGAATTATTCATTTTGTTTCTAAAGCTGGGGTTAATATGGAAGGTTTGGGGCCAAAAATCATTGATCAACTGATTGATGCCGGCCTTATAAAATCATCAGTTGATTTATTTAAATTAACACCCGGAGATTTGGAGCCATTAGAAAGATTTGCGGAAAAATCTTCACAGAATGTTTATGATTCAATTCAATCATCAAAGGAAATATCATTAGATAGATTTATTTATTCATTAAGTATTAGATCAACTGGCGCAGAAATGGCAGTGGATTTGGCAAAACAATTTCACAGTTTGGAAAAATTTAGCCAAACATCATATGAGGATATTAGACGAATGTATGGAGTGGCTGATAAAACCGCTCAAGAAATTTATAATTGGTTGCAAAATAAAGGACATCAGAAATTTATTGCTAATCTTTTAAAATTGGGCATAAAAGTTAAAAATTATCATTCACCAATCAAAACCAATAAATTAAAAGGTCAATCATTTGTGGTAACGGGATCTCTAGATGCTATGAGTCGAGAACAAGCCCATAAAAAAATCATTCAATACGGTGGAGATGTTAATAGTTCCATATCAGCCAAAACTGATTACGTGATTGCCGGAGAAAACCCAGGGTCAAAAATAGACAAAGCTAAGAAACTCGGGGTGGAGATTATTGATGAGAAAAAGTTTTTGGGGATGATTAGATAATTTGAATTTATAGAGTAAAAATAATGTTAAATTTGACATTATTTTTAAATTTAGTAATTTGGAGATAGGGAAAAAGTTCTTTAAAAAGGAGGGTGAGTACTAATGGGAAATGCTGTTGGAGTTACTCATAGTATTGAGAAAGAGCTAAAGAGGCCAATTTCAGAGAATGTAAACTACAGGGTTTTTAGCAGTAATAGCAATATCCAACTTGCACAAGATATTTGTGAAAAGTTGGGTGTTAATCTAGGTAGAGCTGTTGTTACTAAATTTAGAAACGGAGAAACAAGGATTGAGATCACAGACAATGTGAGACTTATCCCATGTTTTATTGTTGCTCCAGTCGTTTTTCCGGTTAATGATGCAGCGATGGAGCTCTTGATTATGATTGATGCCTTGTGTAGAGCATCGTCGATGTATGTCTGCCCGGTAATTTCATACTTTGGGTATAGTAAACAAGAAAAGAAATCTCAGGGGAGGGAACCGATTACTGCTAAATTGTTTGCAAACCTTCTCGTTGCTGCTGGCGCTAATCGGATTATCACTATGGATCTTCATGCTGCAGCGATCCAGGGATTTTTTGATATACCCGTTGATAATCTGACCGCTCGGCTATTGTTCGAAGATAATCTAAAGAGATATATAAAACAGCATAATATCCAAAATGAAGACTTGGTAATTGTTTCACCTGATGCTGGCGGGGTAGCTCGAGCAGAAAGATTTAGAGAGGGTTTTCCCGGCGCGCAAATTGCAGTTATTTTTAAAAAACGGCTACGACCCGACCACAGTCAAATTATTGAAATCGTTGGCAAAGTGCAGGGTAAGATAGCATTTATGATTGATGATCTCATCATCACCGGCGGCACGCTAAGAAAAGGATCGAGAGCATTGAAACGATTGGGTGCAGTAAAAGTTATTTGTGGCGCTACGCATCCCAATATGACTTATAGTGATTTGAATAAAATTAAAAGATCATGTTCAATCGATGAGATCTGGATAACAAATACTATTCATATCCCCCAGAAGAAATTATCGGATAAAATTAAGGTTTTGTCTGTTGCTGGGCTTTTTTCAAAAAGTATTAAAATAGTTCAGACTCCATTAGCTTCGATGAGTCGATTATTTTTGCGAAATGGATCTGTGACTCATCGTCCATAAGTTTATGTGCAATTACAATTACAATATTGAAATATACTCCCCTTGATTGGGGAGTTTTTGTTATTTACTTAAAATTTTGACAATGTTATAATCAAACAAAGGAATTTATGAATGAAATAACAAGAATAGAAGTTGAACATTTAGCTAAATTAGCTCGGATTTATATCACAAAGGAAGAACAAAAAAAATACTCGAAAGATTTATCGAGTGTTTTGGGTTATGTTGAAAAACTTAAGCGGGTTGATACAAAAGATGTAGAAGAAACATCACAAGTCACAGGACTTGAAAATGTTTATCGGGAAGACAAGATTACAGATGCTTGGAAAGTTGACAAGGATAAAAATAAAAACCGTCAGAAATTATTATCAAATGCAGCAGAGAAGCAGGGAAATTATATAAAAGTTAAGCAGATTCTTGGGTGAATTTTCAATTTTCAATTTATAATTTTTAATCAATTTTTAATTTTACAATGAAAAAAACAAATTACAATTTATTATTATCAAGATCTATAATGGAGACATCGGAGCTTTTGGATAAAAAAGAGGTTAGTTCAGTGGAGCTAACTGGATTAGTATTGGAACAAATAAAAGAGAAAGATAAGGATATTAAAGCATTTATTACTGTTTCGGGGAAAGAGGCACTTGAGCAAGCCAAAGAATCTGATAAACGCATATCAAATGGTAAACGATTATCAAAAATTGATGGAGTTCCGATAAGCTTGAAAGACAATATTTTGACTAAAAATATTAAAACCACTGCTGGTTCTAAAATGCTGGAGGATTTTGTGCCGGCATTTGATGCCACAATTGTGGAAAGATTGAAAAGTGCAGGAGCTATTATTATCGGCAAAACCAATCTTGATGCTTGGGCACATGGTGCTTCCACTGAAAACTCAGATTTTTTTACTACTCATAATCCATATGATTTAGAGCGAGTACCGGGCGGTTCTTCGGGTGGATCTTGTGCTGCAGTGGCAAGCAATATGGGATTTGCTTCAGTAGGAACCGATACAGGTGGGTCAATTAGGCAACCAGCAGGATTTTGTAGTGTGGTGGGATTAAAACCAACATACGGCAGATGTTCAAGATATGGTCTGGTGGCAATGGGTTCGAGTTTGGATCAGCCAGGACCAATTACTAAAACTGCAGAAGATGCAGCTATGCTTTTGGAGATTGTTTGTGGAGACGATCCAAGGGATTCTACGACAGTACCGGGCAAAAAATTTCAAAACCCAAATATCAAATGTCAAATCAAATCCAAAACCCAAATGTCAAATGTCAAAATAGGATTGCCGAAAGAATATTTTAGTAAAGGATTGGATCCAAAAGTTGAGGAAAAAGTAAGAAATGCTGTAAAAATATTAGAAGGTCAGGGTGCTAAGATCAAACAGATCAGCTTGCCACATACAGATTATGCAGTAGCGGTCTACTATATTATTATGCCGGCAGAAGTATCATCAAATCTGGCTCGATATGATGGAATTCGTTTCGGCTTCTCAGCCGAAAAAATTCAAAATTCAAAATTCAAAATTCAAAATTTACTCGATTTATATAATTATAATAGAGCAGAAGGATTTGGGAATGAAGCAAAACGGCGCATTATGTTAGGGACATACGTTTTATCTGCCGGATATGCAGAGGAATATTATAAAAAAGCAATGCAGGTTAGAACTTTAGTTTGTCGTGATTTTGAAAAAGCTTTTAAAGAAGTTGATGTAATAATTACCCCAACTTCTCCTACATTGCCATTTAAAATTGGGGAGAGAGAATCTGATCCGCTTTCAATGTATTTGGCTGATGTATATACTGTGTCGGCCAATATTGCTGGAATTCCAGCAATATCTATACCAGTTGGATTTGTAGAAGAAACTAGAAAACTAGAAACTAGTCAATTTAAAAAACATAAGAAAAATACTAGTTCTCTCCCTGTAGGTATGCAAATCTTAGGCCCGCAATGGAGTGAAGAATTAATATTAAAAGTAGCAAATAGTTATGAACAAATGAAGTAATTTGACAAGTAATTATTTCTT
>DAOVQR010000075.1 GCA_030628575.1 bacterium | reverse complement strand
ATATTGAAAATGAAAAAGAAGCAGAAAAAATTACTGAAGATCTTAAAAACGGTGAATATAAAGTAGAATTAGTTGAAAAAAGGGAAGAAAACAAATGGCCCTTTCCAGCTTTTACCACTTCAACTTTACAACAGGAAGCTGCCAAGCGTCTTCATTTTTCTGCCAAACAAACTATGATGCTGGCGCAGAATTTATACGAGGCCGGAAAAATTACCTATATGAGAACTGATTCGGTAAATCTTTCATGGGTGGCAATAAATTCAGTAAGGAAGCAAATTGAGAATGAATTTGGCAGAAAATATATGCCAGAAAAAGCTAGAATTTATAAAACAAAATCAAAAGGAGCACAAGAAGCACACGAAGCAATCAGGCCTAGTTATATAAAAATTAAACCAGAAGATTTGGAAAATAGACGTTTTACTGATAATCATAAAAAATTATATGATTTAATCAGACGCAGAATGCTAGCATGTCAAATGAAACCAGCAAAATTAGATAATATTAAAATAGATATCAAATCAAGTAAATATTTACTCAGATCAAATGGATCTAAAATTAAATTTGATGGTTATCTCAAAGTTTGGCCAGTGAAATTAGAAGAAAGAAATTTGCCAGAGATGAAACAGGGCGATAAGCCAGAGTTTCTTGATATAATAAGTCAACAGCATTTTACACAACCACCATTTAGATATTCTGAGGCGAGTTTAATAAAAGCATTGGAAGAACACGGTATTGGACGTCCATCAACCTATGCGCCGATTATTTCCACCATTCAATACCGCGGTTATGTGTTAAAAGATAAGGGTAAATTTATACCAACAGAATCAGGATTTATTGTTATTGATTTATTAGTGGATAATTTTTCCGATATTGTAAATATCGAATTTACAGCAAAAATGGAAAAACAGCTGGATGATATTGCTGAAAACAAATTAACATATTTTAAAATGCTTGATGAATTTTATGGACCATTTGAGAAAAATTTGGAGGATAAAATGGAAAGTGTTCAAAAGGTGCAAACTGATGAAAAAACAGACAAAAAGTGTCCAAAATGCGGCAAAGAGATGGTTATTAAAATGGGTAAATTCGGCAAATTTTTGGCATGTACTGGATTTCCAAAATGCAAGCATACCGAACAAATTGTTAATAAAATTGGTATGAAATGCCCTGATTGCAAAAAAGGCGATATAATCGAGCGAAAAACCCGTAAAGGAAAGATTTTTTGGGGATGTTCAGAATATCCCAAATGTAAATGGGCAAGTTGGAATGACCCGCTTAAAGAAAATTCCAAATCTCAAGCATCAAATAACAAATAATTCCCAATTTCCAACAAAATGTCCAATGTCTCAAATAACTAATTAACAAAGCGAGGAGCTTATGGATCTAAGAAATAAAAAATTTATTGTGGCGAGTGGGCCGGTTATTGTTGAAGATAACAAAGTGCTTTTAAATCGTCATGGGAAAACTGATAAAGAAAAGAAATATTGGAAATTTGTTGGCGGTAAGGTAGAAGAAAGTGATTTAAATTATGATAGTTTAGAAAAAGCATGCAAGAGAGAAGTAAAAGAGGAAATGGGAATTGAGATAAAAAATTTGGTAGCAATTAAACCAATGATGATTAAACATCCTGATAAAAAAGATACTATTTTAGTTTTAATTCATTATCTGGCAAAAAGAATTGGTGAAATCAAACTAGGGGATGATATTGAAGAATACAAATGGTTTGATATTGATGATTTGCCAACCAATTGCGCACCAAATATTAAACCAGTAATAGAAAACTATAGAGAAAGTCAATAGAAATCATCTTTAATGTTATTCTCGAGCCGAAAGCCCTACTGGACGTTTCGACACTTGTCCACCGAAACTTTATGTGAAGGTTGGATCGGGAATCTAGATTCCGTATCAGGATTTCATCCTGTACGGAATGACACTAAGGATAACTTCTAATAGTTTTTTTTGTAGTTTATTGAGATTAAAAGGAAAATAAAATGCCAGAAACATTAGGAAGAGAACCACAATTTGAACCAGATTTGGATAGTGAAAAGTTTGATAAATCTGAATCTGATGAGGGAAAACATGTTCAAGAAAAAATTGAGTATTTTAATCAAATTCAAAAAAGAGCCGGAGGATTGTTAAATGGTATTACATCTTTTTTTCAAAAACTGCTTAAAAAAGAAGAAGTTATAACTCCTATAACTCCGAGAGAAAAATTATATACTAATTTAGTAACTCGCAAAATTATTTTAGACGGTGAACAAACAGATGCTTCAGAAGAAGAACTAGGAGAAATTTTAGATAAATTCTATAAAGCAAAAGAAGATATTTATGCTATAAAACAGTCAGAAAAAAATGATTTTCAACTTCCAATGGGATACAGTAACAGTGAAGAACAAGAGAAATTAGATAAAGAAATATCTGACAGTGAAACAAAGAAATATATCATTCAAAAGGAACAAAGACTCGAAAAGAAACGACAAGAAAAATTAAGAATTGAGAGAGAACAAGAACAAAAGCGAATTACTAAAGACATATTAAACTTATCAATATCTGTTAAAAAACATTTACCTATTTATCAAAGAAGAAAAAAAGAAAGAGAAGAAGCATTTTTTTATACTGAGGTAAAAAAACAAACAGAAAAAGAACTCAACAATGTAAATGAAATTTTAGAAAAAAGAGAATTAGATGAGAATGATATTATTATATTAAATAATTGGATAGAAAAGAATAAAGAGTTTGGTTTAGAAGAAATGAGTGATGAAAAGTATGATAGTTTTTTTCAAAACGGCAAATTTTATCTACACAGCACAAATTTTTTTACCTTAAGACATGAAAATAAAATTAGACCAAGATTTATTGAAGCCCTGAAGGACGGATATTTGATTAGTAAAGTTATTGGGTTACAAAGGGGAGAAGTAATGAGTGGAACTGCTTATGAAGAAAGAACTGTTAGTTTTGATAGTGAAGAATGTTTATATAGACAATGGAGAAATGGTCGTGAAATACCTGGAAGAGGAAACATATCTAGTGAATTTCATTTTGTATATGGAGTAGAACAAGCTGCCGTAGGTGATTTACCACCCGTAGTATTAATCTGCCCAGCTAGATTATTAGAGAATCATTCGACAGAAGAACCTCGGTATAAAAATGGTAGAAGAGTAGGTGTCGCAGAGGGCTGGCAATTTGGTTCAGCAGATTCAGATATTTGGAGTAAAAAACATGAGATTGACCTTAATATTTTTACCATGCTTTTACCAGATACAAAAATAAGAATCGAGTTTATTGAAAGATTTTTTGATAATATATTGACAGACAAAAGATTTAATTTAGATGAAGACAAAAAAGCACAATATATGGCAATTAAGAATAAATTTTTAAAACAAGCAAAAATAATTTTTGAAAAAGAATATTTAAATCAACCATTAACGCAAGAAGAAATCGACTTGCAAGAAAATAAAGATCCAAAACAAATTTTATATTACCATAGTTTGAAATTAAAAGAATTTATGAAAAGTATAGTTTGTGAATTTAAAAAAGCTAAAATAGCAATTCCTCGGGTTTACTTTTATAAAATTGATCAATTACCATTTGAGAGATTGGGGGCAAAATGTGAAAAAGTTTTAGACAAAGGATTAAAAGATTTTTTAAAAGATAAGAATATTCTTAAACCTACCCATAAACGTCAAATTGACAAAATTGGTAGATCAAATTTGCCTGAAAAATATCGAGTAGAAACTTCTAAATTAGAAAAAACTGCAAACAAAGTAAGATTAATTTTAAAAAATAACAAGAAAAAAGATTAATTATTTATGTCTCTCCCACAATCAATCCAAAAAACAATTGAAGAATTTTCTAAGTTACCAGGGATTGGGCCGAAAACTGCGGCGCGGCTGACTTTTTATTTACTTTCTAAATCAAATGAAGATATTAAACAACTCGGTTCAACTATTAGTGCTTTAAAAGATAATTTAGTATTTTGTGATATTTGTTATAATATATCTGAAACTAATCCATGTAGTATCTGCGAAGATCAAAAAAGAGACAAATCAATTTTAGCTGTTGTAGAAGAACCACTTGATGTTTTGGCTGTGGAAAAAACCGATTTCAGAGGACTTTATCATGTTTTAGGCGGAGTTATTTCACCGGTTGATGGAATAGGACCAGACAATTTGAGAATTCCACAACTGTTTAATCGATTAAAATCAGATGAAGATATTAAAGAAATAATTTTAGCCACTGATCCATCTTTGGAAGGTGAAGCCACGGCTATGTATATTCAAAAAAATATTGCTGAAATGCAAAAAAATGATAAAATAAATAAAAATATAAAAATAAGTCGGCTGGCAAGAGGTTTGCCAGTAGGAGGGGATTTGGAATACGCAGATGAGATGACATTGAGGAGAGCGTTTGAAGGAAGAGAGAATATCAAATAAAATCCAATAAAATTAACCTAATTGATCTAATTTCTAATTAACCTAATAAATGATTAATGATCCAATGACTAAATAAATTCAATTTAGACATTTAGAAATTAGACATTGGGATTTGATTAGGTCAATTAGAGCAATTAGAATAATTAGAAATTATTAAAGTGTTTGTTTCGAATTTCGTATTTCGAGTTTCGAAATTGAAAATCCTGAAAGGATT
>DAOVQR010000022.1 GCA_030628575.1 bacterium | reverse complement strand
TTTAAAGAGACAAACACCTTATGTTGTTAAAGAGTAGGGCTTGACATAATATAACAGGACTGAATTTAGTTCAGGATCTTGAGATTCTGAAACAAGTTCAGAATGACAAAAACGGCTAAGTTTAAAATAACACTACTATATTAACCAAAATTAACTAACATTAACTGAGGAAAAATATGAATTTATTAGAAAAAATTGATAGTGATTTGAAACAAGCAATGAAAGCAAAAGATGTAACTAAACTTTCCACCTTACGTATGCTTAAATCTCAGATAATAAACAAAAAAATTGTCCTTCGACCCATTCGATATACTCAGGGTCATCCTGAGGAATTCGAAGGACGACAAGCTCAGTCCTTCGGCTCTGAGGATCAGGATCGAAGAGATAAAATAAAGGAACTTACTGATAATGAAATAATGGAAATAATTTCCAAACAAATCAAACAAAGAAATGACTCAATTAAAGAATATAAAACAGGTAACAGAAATGATTTAGTAGAAAAAGAACAGCAGGAAATTGAAGTTTTAAAACCATATTTACCCCAGCAAATTTCTGATGATGAAATTTCTAAAATTGTAGATGATGTTATAAAAGAAACTAACGCCAGTACAATGGGCGATATGGATAAAGTTATGGGTCGAGTTCTCGCTAAAACAAAAGGGAGGGCAGACAATTCAAAAATTGCCCAAATGGTAAAATCCAAACTGCAATAATTAATTTGCGCTTTAGTTAATTTTGCGCTTTGGCGATATTATGTTTGAAAAACCACTAAAATACGGGCTATTTTTAGTAGGAATAATTACTGTAATCAATTTAGTTATTATTGGCGTTTTTTCTATTGCTTGGCATAATTTACCTTATTTATCTTTTTTACAGTTCATATATTTTTTTCTGACATCTTTTATATCCGCCTTTATTGTATCTCTAGCTGTTCTTTTTACAGCACCTGTATTAAAAGATTATTTAGCCACTTTCCGCCGCCTTTTAAGATTGGAAAGTTTTTCTCACCCGCTCTTATTAAAGTTATCTTTGGAAGCTCCTGGAACTTATCATCATTCTCTAACTGTTGCCAATCTTGCTTATAAAGCAGCTAAAGCTATTAAAGCTGACTCTTTACTTACCAGAATCGGTGGTTATTATCATGATATTGGAAAAGTTGAAAATCCGGCTTTTTATATTGAAAATCAGAAAAAAGGAGAAAATAGTCCTCATGAAAATATCAAGGATCCAAAAAAAAGTGCACAAATTATAATCGGTCATGTCAAATATGGCATTAAATTAGGTAAAGAATACAATCTGCCCACTGAAGTAATTGCTTTTATACCTGAACACCACGGCACTTCACGTATTAAATATTTTTTTGAATTAGCCAAAAAAATGGGTTTAAAACCACGGGAAAAAGATTTCAGCTATCCCGGGCCTAAACCACTTTCTCTAGAAACAGCCATCTTAATGTTGGCTGACGTGATTGAAGCCAAAATTAGATTATTAGATAAAGTTGATAAAGAAAAAATCACTCGAACTGTTAATGAAGCTGTGCGGGAAAAAATTAAAGAAAAACAATTAGAACTTTCTGGATTGACTCAACACCAATTAGATGAAATTTGCCAATCTTTTATTGAAACTCTTTGCGTAATGCATCATCAAAGAATTAAATATCCTCAGAAAGAAAAACCTTATGCTAAATTTGATTTTAAATTTAAACATACCAAAAAACCTGAAGAATAAAATAGATATAAAAAAGATGAAATCCAACCTAATTCAAACTTTAAAGAAACACGAATTTTCCTCCAATGCTGAATTAAACCTCCATTTAGTATCTAAAATAGAAATTTGCGCCTTAAATAGAAAATGGCGCAAAAAAAATGAAATTACTGATGTTTTATCATTTGGTCAAGTTCAAGTGCCAAATGAGAAAATCAGACAATTGGGCGACATTTTTATCTGTTTTAAACAAGCAAAAAAACAAGCCATGGAAAACTCCTATACTTTGCAAAAAGAAATCAATTTTTTAGCTTGCCATGGCTTAGAACATTTGTTGGGAAAACACCACTCTTAAAAAATCCTAATTTTTAATTCCTAATTTCTAAACAAATTCAAAATCCTAATTTTTAATTTTAAACTGTTATTTTGCATTTTGAACTTTGCATTTTACATTATAAATGTGGTATAATAAATATCGAAAATGTTTACTTGATTAATAGTTAATTGTCAGTTGTTAACTGTCGATAGTTTATATATTGGAGGGGATATTTAATGGCTAAGCAAAATGTAATACTAGGACTTGATATAGGATCCTCAAAAGTAACGGTTTGCGCTGGTAATATTCAAGGTGAAAATAATAATATCGAAATAATTGGCATAGCCAAAGCTGCAAATTCTGGTTTGCGTAAAGGCACAATAGTCGATATTGAAGAAACAGTAAGTGCTCTTTCTTCAGTTTTGGAAAAAACTGAAAGAATGGCTGGAGTTCCACTCAATTCAGCTTACGTAGGAATTAGTGGCAATCATATTAACACTACCACCTCCAAAGGAGTTATTGCTGTATCACGAGCTGATGGAGAAATTACTTCCGCTGATGTAGAAAGAGTAATTGAGGCATCTAAAGCTGTTGCTATGCCACCCAATAGAGAAATTTTACATATTATTCCCAAATCATTTATTGTTGATGGACAACAGGGAATCGATGATCCTATGGGTATGACTGGTATAAGATTAGAAGTGGAAGCTTCAATTATCACTGGAACCGTCAACGCCATCAAAAACTTGAATAAATGTGTGACTCAGGCTGGTTTAGAAATAAACGAATTAATATTCTCACCTTTAGCAACAGCCAAAGTATTATTATCTAAAAAACAAAAAGAAATGGGAGTAATGATGATTGATATTGGTGCAGGTACAACCAATATTATCATTTTTGAAGAAGGAAAATTAGTACATTGTGCAGTTTTGCCAGTTGGATCAATGCATATAACCAATGATATTGCCATTGGTTTAAGAACTTCGCTTGATGTGGCAGAAAAAATAAAAGTTAAATATGCCAGCGCATTTACAAAAGATATTAGAGAAACAGAAAAGATTGACTTATCTGATTTTGATCCACATGAAGAAAATAAGGTGGCAAAAAAATATGTGGCAGAAATAGTTGAAGCAAGATTAACCGAAATTTTTTCTATGATCCGTGACGAACTTAAAAAAAACGGTCGTGATGGAATGCTACCAGCTGGAATTGTTTTTACTGGAAATGGTGCAAAATTAGACGGATTGATTAATTTTACAAAAGATTATTTGCGACTTCCAGCTCAAATCGGGTATCCATTAACTGAAATATCTGGGATAGTTGACAAGTTAGATGATCCTAGCTACACTACGAGTGTAGGTTTGATGCTTTGGGGAATGGAATCCGGCAAACATTCAACTGGCGGTGGATTAAATTTAGGAAAATTTAGTTCAGTAGTTGATAAAGCTAAACAAGTATTTAAACAATTTATACCGTAATATAAAACAAAATCCGAAATTCGAATTTCGAAATCCTAAACAAATTCGAATAACCAAAATACAAAATCTTAAACATTTATTTTAAATATTTGAAAATTTGAATTTTGAAAATTGTTTCGAGTTTCGAGTTTCAGATTTCGGATTTTAATTTAATATACGAGGTGATTATGGAAAATAGTTCTGAAATTGACACATTTGCTATCATTAAGGTAGTTGGTGTTGGTGGATCAGGAGGAAATGCTATCAACCGGATGATACAAGCCAAAGTAAAAGGTATTGAATTTGTGGTAATCAATACTGATGCTCAGGCATTACTCCACAATGAAGCGCCAATAAAAGTACAAATCGGTAAAGAAACTACTGGCGGGCTAGGATCTGGTAGTGATGTTGAATTAGGCAGAAAATCAATTGAAGAAAACAAAGACGAGGTTTATGAAGTTATAAAAGGCGCTGATATGGTTTTTGTAACTTACGGTTCTGGTGGTGGAACCGGTACTGGAGCTGGTCCCATGGTTGCCTCAATTGCCAAAGAATTAGGAGCTCTCACGGTAGGAGTTGTCACAAAACCATTTATTTTTGAAGGTGCCCGTCGTAAAAAAGTAGCAGAATTGGGAATAGAAGAATTAAAAGATAAAGTTGATACTTTGATAACCATTCCTAATGACAGATTACTGCAAGTTATCGATAAAAAAACTTCTTTAATGGATGCATTTGGAATTGTAGATGATGTTTTGCGGCAAGGTGTTCAAGGTATTTCTGATTTGATTACTCTACATGGAATCATCAATGTTGACTTTTCTGATGTTAGAACAATTATGGCTGATGCCGGTTCTGCCTTAATGGGAATTGGTCATGGTACTGGAGATAATCGAGCAATAGAAGCTGCACGAACAGCCATTGAATCACCACTTTTAGAATTATCAATTGATGGTGCTAAGGGTATTTTATTTAATATAACAGGCGGTCCAGATTTAGGAATGTATGAAATTGATGAAGCTGCCAAAGCTATCACTGAGGCCGCCGATCCGGATGCAAATATCATTTTTGGAGCAATTATTGATGAATCCATGGCTGGAGAAATAAAAATTACAGTAATCGCAACTGGATTCGATATGCAAGGCGAACAAAAGAAGAAACCTAAACTTCAAACTCAACAGATTTCTGAAATTGTAGAAACACCAGAATTATCGGTAACTCAGGCAGCAGAAAAAGAAGAAGAAAAACTTGAAGATGAGTTAGAAGTTCCTGCTTTCATCCGCCGAAAACTAAAATAAAAACAAATATGGTTTGGGCAAACCAAAAAAATTGTAAAATAGAGATCTTTACAATTTTTTTAATCACTAAAAATCATATTCTAATAAAATAAATTTGTATAAGGAGGAAAATATGTCTGAGATACGCGCTACTAGTTTATTTCCTAATAAAAATAAAAAATCTAGAATACAAATAAAAATTATTAAAGACGTAAATACTGAAAAAGAAAAGAAAAATACAATCAGCCCTTATTTTGAAAAAGAATTAGAGCGAATTGCCAAACAACACAAATTTACCAAAAATGCAATTGAAGTACTCAAAAAAAGATATTTAGTAAAAGATAAAAACGGAAATCCTGCCGAACGTCCTGAGGATATTTTTATTCGTGTAGCAAAGTTTATTGCCCGTGGTGATCTAAAATATGGTGCCTCAACCAAAGAATATGAACAAATAACCAAAGATTTTTTAGATGTTTTGGTCAATTTAGATTTTCTGCCTAACTCGCCAACATTACGTGGTGCAGGACGTCGCATCCATCAACTTTCCGCCTGTTTTGTCCTACCTATAAAAGACACTATGGAAAGTATTTTTGATACATTAAAAATTACATCATTGGTTCACAAGGGTGGTGGTGGTACCGGGTTTTCATTCGGAAGATTAAGACCAAAGGGTGATAGAGTAGGATCTACCGATGGAGTTGCTGGTGGCCCAATATCATTTATGCGAATTTTTAATAGTATGAGTAAAGAAGTTATGCAGGGCGGAGTAAGAGTTGGAGCAAATATGGCAATACTCCCCGTAACTCATCCAGATATTGAAGAATTCATCACCTGTAAAGCTGGTGATGAAAACGCACTTACTAATTTTAATTTATCCGTTACTGTTACAGATAGATTTATGAAAGCCGTAGAAAAAAATGGTAAGTATGAATTAATCAATCCAAGAAATAATGAAATTGTTGATAAAATATCCGCTAAAAAGATATTTGACAAAATGGTCAAAAACGCTTGGGTCAATGGCGATCCGGGTATTATTTTTATTGATGAAATAAACAAATATAATCCAACTCCTAATATTGGTGCGATTGAATCAACAAACCCTTGCGGAGAACAACCTCTTTTACCGTACGAATCATGCAATTTAGGATCAATAAATCTGTCCACTATGATTAAAGATAAGAAAGTTAATTGGAAAAAATTAGAAAGAGTAACAAATATTGCTGTGCATTTTTTAGATAATGTAATTGATGTTAATAAATTCACTGATCCAAAAATTGAAGAAAATACAAAAGGTAATAGAAAAATCGGGCTTGGTATAATGGGTTGGGCTGATATGTTAGTACAATTAAATATTCCTTACAATTCAAAAAGGGCAGAACACCTTGCAGAACGTATTATGAAATTTATAAATAGAATTGGTCATAAAAAATCACAAGAGCTAGGAGAGTCCCGTGGAACATTTCCTAATTATAAAGGTAGTATTTATAACAGAAATAAAAAAATAAAAATGAGAAATGCAACTATTACTACCATCGCGCCAACTGGAACTTTAAGTTTATTGGGTAACTGCTCGGGCGGAATTGAACCATTCTTTGCCTTAGTTTATAAGAAAAAATCAATTTGGAAATCAGACGGATCAAGTGAACTAGAACAGGTCTTTGTCAACCAACATCTAGAAAAAATTGCCAAAAAACGTGGGTTTTATTCAAAAGAACTAATGGAAAAAATTGCAGAACACGGCACTCTTCAAGATTTAGATGAAGTACCAGATGATATAAAAAAGATTTTTGTTACCTCGCATGATATAATTCCTGAGTGGCATATTAGAAATCAAGCCGCATTTCAAAAATATACTGATAATGCCGTTTCTAAAACTATTAATTTTCCCAATTCGGCAACAGAAGAAGATGTAAGAAAATCATATCTACTTTCTTATAAATTAAAGTGTAAGGGAATTACAATATATCGTGATGGTTCTAGAAAACTGCAGGTATTTACTAAAGGAGGAGAAAAAAAAGCAGAAGATAAAGAGAAATCATTAGTTTTGGCTAAACCCCGCAAGCGTCCGGAAGTAGTTAGCGGTAGAACATATAAAACTAAAACTGCTTATGGGAGCTTATTTGTAACTATAAATGATGACGAAAGAAATGAACCATTTGAAGTATTTGCTCAAATGGGTAAAGCTGGCGGATTTTTTGCCGCTCAAGTAGAAGCAATCAGCCGATTGATTTCAACTGGACTTAGATCGGGAATTAAAACAGAAACTGTCATAGATCAATTAAAAGGAATTCGCGGACCTTCTCCAATTTGGACTGAAGATGGAAATATTCTTTCCATCCCAGATGCCATCGCCAAAGTATTAGAAAAACACTTAAAACGCTCTCAAATTCAACTTGATTTTGCCAAGAAATCTCAAAGCATAATTCAAGAACCAAAATCTAAAACAACAACAATGGCCGACATGGGCATCGCTCCAGCTTGTCCTGAATGTGGTGGCTTGCTGGAAATAGGTGAAGGATGCCTAAAATGTAATAGTTGTGGATTTTCGAAATGCGGATAACCAAAACGAAGTTTTGGAAATAACGAATCTGAAATATCAGATTATATAACAGATAACGTAAAACTAAAAACGAAAAATGTAAAACAACAACTCAAAGTTTAAAATATAATTTTTAATTGTTTTGAGATTTTCACTGTTATTTTAAGCTTTACATTTTACGCTTTACACTCTCATAGAGGAAATTATGTCTAAGGGACTAATTTACATATTGACTGGTGATGGAAAAGGCAAAACTACTGCCGCTTTTGGTTTAGCTCTACGCGCTGCTGGACACAACAAAAATGTTCTAATTGTTCAATTTGTTAAAAGCGTTGAATTTAAATCAGGAGAGGTTGAATTTATTCAAAAACTGCAAACTGCAAACTGTCAACTGTCTAATCTGATAGATGTTTATACAATTGGCGAAGGGTTTGTGGGAATTATTAATGATAAAAAACCAAAAAAGCTACATGCCAAAAAAGCACAAGAAGCTTTTTTAAAAATGCAAAAAATAATAAAAAAAGGCAAATATGATGTTTTGATTTTGGATGAGATTAATGTAGCAATGAAGTTGAAATTGTTGAAAATTGATGAAGTCGTTGAATTTGTTAAAAATAAACCAAAACACCTACACGTTGTCCTCACCGGCCGATCTGCTCCCCGCAAACTGATAAACATCGCTGATATGGTATCAGAAATAAAAAATATCAAACACCCATTTCAAAAAGGCATCTTAGCACAAAAGGGGATTGATTTTTAGAATATCTCTAGTTCAGTAATCTTTTCTAAATGTTTAGAATTTAATATGTGATGTTCCTTTAATACTTTGATAATAATCAGCCACATTTGCTTATCTTTTTCTCATTGAAATTGTTTAATTTCTTTTTCCTTTATTAGAATATCTGATTTCTTTAAAATAGCATCAAGAATTTTAAAATTTTTATCTTGAAAATCTTGAAACTCTTTTTTACTAACAAACCTTTCCTCTAAAGCAGGAATAAAGACTTTATCATTATAATTCATCAATTCTTCCAAAGTTAAAGGTTTTTTTAACGATTTTTTCTTTATCTTATTCATAAGTTTATTATATATAATCCATGGGTAATGTGTCAATATAATGATGTTTATTGCGCCTTTTTAAAACCAATAGACTTGTTGCGAGAAGTGATAGTGACGAAGCAATTTCATCGGGATTGCCACCTTTTCGACTTCGCTCAGAATCGCAATGACAAGTAATTTAGTCCGATTTATCCCGCTTCTCGCGAGAGGTGGGATTTAGGAATGTTATGTCTATAAATTTAAAAATTCGATTTGACAAAATTTGTAAGTTTGTAATAATGTAATTACCTTAATAATTTAAAATTTTAGTGCATTGGTAAGCAGGTGAAAATCCTGCACTGTCCCGCAACTGTGAGTAGTTGACTAGTTATTAGTGGATTAGTTACTAGGAAATATTAATTCCTAATACCCGATCACTAGTATCTAGTACCTAGCTACAAGTCAGAAAACTTGTATTAAATTAAAAGTATTAGTGTAATATATTTTTAGTTTTTCACTTTACACTTTACGCTTTATTATCCTCGGGGATTGGGAACTATTAATTATTGTCCAAACTACTTCGAGTTTGGATTTTTATTTACTGTCATCCTTGTATATTAAATATAGAAAGTAATTTAAAAATAAGTCTATGATATGATAAATATCAGAGAGAGCCAGATTGTCATCCTTAGGGTTCTAGCCCTTTAATTCAGTCTCTG
>DAOVQR010000034.1 GCA_030628575.1 bacterium | reverse complement strand
TGCTTGGATATGCATGAAAGAAACAGCGTTTAAAAGAAAAATATCAATTTATCAACAAAAACGGAAACCTCTTATGCAATATATGGTTAATCAATGGCGTAATCCTTCTACCGTATTTGCATAAAGTGAGAAAGTCCTAATTAGAATGTGGTTTGTTTCAAGGTGTTGATTCAAAGGAGAGGAATTTCCGGGAATTTCCTTATCATCCATCTGAAATTTCTGCAGTGATAGTATCTCATTCTCATTTAGATCACATAGGTTTATTGCCAAAATTATATGCCAATGGTTTTGTGGGAAAAATCTATTCTACTGAACCAACAGCGGATTTTGCCAAAATATTCTTACAGGATGCACAAAAAGTGCAGGAATATAATTTGGAAATAAAGGACAAATTTGGACTTTTATATTCTCTTAATGATGTTTTGGGTCTTATGGAACATTTTGGTCCGATTGAATATTATAAGGAATTTACGGTCGTAGATGGTATAACAGCCAAATTTCACGATGCCGGACATATCCTAGGATCAGCAATAGTAGAATTAAACGTTGATAATAAAAAAATCATCTTTAGTGGCGATCTAGGAAATCCTCCAGTACCAATTTTAAGAGATACGGATTTTATCGATAACGCAGATTTTGTAATTATGGAATCTACGTACGGAAATCGTCTACACAAACCAGCAGGACAACGTTCTCAAATTCTGAAATCTCTTATTAAGGAAACAATAGATAAAAAAGGAATTCTGTTAATTCCAGCATTTGCCATGGAAAGAACTCAGGAAATTTTGTATGAATTAAATGAAATAATTACCAACAATGAAGTTCCTAAAATACCTATTTATTTAGATAGTCCCTTGGCAATAAAAGCAACTAGAATTTATCCACATTACGAGCGTTATTTTGATAAGGAAGCTATAGATAAAATTAAATCTGATGATAATATATTATCTTTTCCCGGTTTAACTATTTGTAAAACCTCTCAGCAATCAAAACAAATCCGGCATCAAATTGGTCCCAAAGTTATTATCGCCGGATCAGGAATGAGTACTGGGGGTAGAATTCTTTTTCATGAGCGCGACTTTTTATCTGATCCGACTACTACTTTAGCGATTGTTGGTTATCAAGTTAAAGGTACACTAGGACGAGATTTAATTGAGGGCAAAAAACAAGTTAATATTTTGAATAGTAAGGTTAATGTTCAAGCAAAAATCATTTCCATTGATTCCTATTCGGCCCATGCAGATTATAATGATTTGATTAACTGGTTATCAAAAATTAAAGGTGTTAAAAAAGCAATACTTGTTCATGGCGAGGAAGAAGCGAGGAATAATCTATCACAACTTGTAAGATCTAAACTAAAAATAGAAACAGTGTCGCCAGAATATGGGCAAACAATAATTCTATAGTTTATAATTTAGGAATTTATAATTATATTTTCAAAAATTATTTCCACTTTAAACAATAAAAAATAAAAACTTAATATAAACTAAAAATTACAAACTACAAACTTTAATTTATTATGCGTAAATTTATTGATAAATATTATCCATATATTATTGGTATTTTATTTTTAGCGGCGATTGCCACTCGTTTTTATGGTATCAAACATCCTGATTGGAAAGTTTTTGATGAAATATATTATACAGAGTTTGCCCAAAAACATTTAACGAGGGGTGAGTATTTTGATGTTCATCCACCCTTGGGAAAACTTTTTATCGCTGGCGGAATAAAAACTTTCGGTGATAATCCTTTAGGATGGCGAGTATCAGAAGCAGTTTTTGGCATTTTGATTATAGTATTGATTTTTCTTTTGTCTTATAAAATTTTTAAAAATAAATATTTAGCCCTCATTGGTCTAATTTTAGCCGTTTGCTCATTGATGCTTTTAGTAGAATCGCGCTTGTCTCTTATTAACATTTTTCTAGCTTTTTTTGTATTACTTACGGTTTATTTATTTTTTCTCTGGTGCGATAAAAGCAAAAACTGGCTGTTATTTTTATCAGTAATTAGTTTTAGTTTTGCCCTTTTAGTTAAATGGACCGCAGTTTATATATTTCCCGCCATACTTTTGTATCTATTGATTGATAAAAATCTGCGCAGCCAATTTTATCAGCAATTTATTATCAAATGGTATAATCTCATAATTTTATTTATTTTAGTTTTGGCAGTATATCTTGGCATATTTTATTTGACTGATATTAGCCAATTTAATCTCATTGAATGGCACAAACAGGCATTTGATTTTCATAAAAATTTAACCCAAACCCATCCTTATGCTTCCAAATGGTATACATGGCTTTTGATGATTAGACCGCTTTGTGTGGAATATAAGGACACAGGTGATGGCAATCTAATAGGAATACTGCAAATCGGCAATCTGGCTATTTTTTGGACAGGTATTGTGGCAATAATTTATGCAATAATTAGAGTATTCAAAAATGATCAAAATAGAAATATTTTAATTTTTTTAATCACCTCAATATTTATGTTTCTAATTCCTTGGGTGTTTATTAAAAGAATTAGTTTTATTTATTTATTCTTACCAGCAGTGCCATTTTTAATAATCTTAGTTTCTTGGTTTATATATAAAATATATCAATATGGTTTAAAATTTAAAATTCTAGCAATATTTCTAATATTGCTAGCTATTGCTTGGTTTACATATTTTTATCCAATAGTTGCGGGAATTCCAACAACATCTGAAAAATACCACCAGAGAATGTGGCTTAAAAGCTGGATATAAACTTATTTCAATCAGTTTAACAGGTTTATTTTTATTTATAGAGGTACTGACCTATTGACAAGGGTTAGCCCTCTGTTAATATGAATTATAGAAGATAATTTAATAGGTCGAGTTCTAATTTGGAGTTTGTCTAAAGTTAGACAGGAACCCTGCACAACTCCTTACTGTCAAATCTATTCCATAGTATTATGACAGTGCGTCGTATGCGGGGCAGGAGGGAGGTGATAAATATGGCGGCATACTCAGTAAAATCAAAAAAAAGTGGGGACACATACTATTTGCACAGTAAAGATGTAACTTTAAGAGGTGGCAGAAAACAAACTATTTACTACTTTGGTAAAACTGAAAAAGAAGGTACGTTGGATGATCTACCAGATGGATATACAGTGATTGAAAACTCAAGAACCGGTCTCCCAATGCTTAAAAAGAAAAAATAAGATTTTAATCATTAGATACGAACACAAGAAAACTTATCCCAGCGGGGTGAGTTTTCTTGTGTTTGATAATTCAGCAATTTTTAGGTATAATAGACTTGTTGTGAAATAACCTTTTCTACTGCAATCAGATAATTTTGGCTAAAAAATAATTCAGAGTTCGTCATCGTAACTCTGTTACGCTTTCCTCGCTCTTCATTATTTTCGCCTAAAATTCTCTAATTTCGTTACGAAAAATTATTTCACAACAAGTCTAATAAAATAAATAATATGATACCAATAATATGATGCTAATTTACCTGTCTCGACTTGGTAGTCAAGCCAAGGCGGGCAAATATATGCAAATGTCGCGAATAGTATCCAAATAATACAATCAAAAGTCTTATTAGTGTCATTTGCATTTATTTGCGGATTGGCATCATATAGGAGTCGATATGAAAAGATCTGAACTGATTTTCAATTTTTTGCTATTACCGATTGATATGATAATGATTATCCTGGCTTTTGTATTGGCATATAATTTGCGGAAATATCAAGGTGAAACAGTTTCTCTCTGGCCATTTGTTCAATATCTAAAATATATGCTTTATATTGTGCCATTATGGATTCTAATTTTTGCCATTGAAGGTTTGTATAATTTTAGAAAAGTTAGGTATGGAATTGATGAATTTACTAGTATTATTATTAGTATTTCTGCAGGAATAATGTTGGTAGTAGCTTGGATATTTTTATCCCGTACCTTTTTCTTTTCCCGTCTAGTTATCATTTATAGCTGGTTGTTTGGAATTATATTAGTGACTGTTGGACGTCGGTTGGTAAGATTTGTTCAACATTATTTATATCGTTATAATATTGGTATCCATCGTTTGATTTTAATTGGAAAAAACAACATTAGTTATAATTTTTTAAAAGCGGTTCAAAATAATAAAAAAAATATGGGCTATAAACTGGTAGGAATTATAACTTCTCCACAAGATAAAGGATACAGGACTCAAGAAAATATGAAGATATTGGGTCCGGTATCAGAATTAGAAAATATTATTCAAAAATATCCTATAGATGATTTAATTTTGACAGATGCTAATTTATCAGAAAACAGGGTTTTAAGGATTATTCAATTTTGTAATGAACATCAGATTATCTTTAAACAAGTCCCAAATTTATTTGAGGTAAAAACTTCAAATGTCTATACCACTGCATTAGCTGGAATTCCCATTATTGAATTTCAAAGAACACCATTGCAGGGATGGGGTAAAATCGGTAAACGTATTTTTGATATCATTTTTTCTTTCTTTGTCTTAATTATATTATCGCCAGTGTTTTTAATTGTTACGATACTAATTAAGTTGGATTCGAAAGGCCCGATATTTTTTCGTCAGGAAAGAGTCGGTAGTAATGGAAATTTTTTAATTTATAAATTTAGAACTATGTATGAAGGAGCTCACCAAAAACATGCAGAATATATTAAAAAATATGGTAATATGTTTAAGCTTCAGCATGACCCACGTGTTACAAAATTCGGCAAATTTTTAAGAAAAATATCCATTGATGAATTACCGCAATTTATTAATGTATTTATTGGTGATATGAGCGTGGTTGGTCCTAGACCGCCAATGCCCATTGAAGTTAAAGAATATACTACCCAGCAAAGGAAAAGATTAGGAATTAAACCAGGAATTACTGGTCTCTGGCAGGTCTCTGGTAGATCGGATGTTTCATTTGAAGAATGGGTAAAACTAGATGTGTATTATATTGAAAATTGGTCATTTTTATTGGACATTAAAATTATTCTTCGCACTGTTGTGATTATAATTTTGAGAAAAGGAGCTTATTAGTGAAATTTTTAATTTTTAATTTTAAATTTTTAATAATTGAATTAGGATTACAGATATGCGGATAGCCATTATTCACGAATTTCTTACTCAATATGGCGGTGCGGAAAGAGTTTTAGAAGCATTGTTGGAGATTTATCCTGATGCAGATCTTTTTACGCTTGTTTATGATAAGAAAAAGATGGGCAAATATTTTGACAAATATAATATCAAAACATCATTTATTCAAAAGTTACCATTTGGTATAGCAAAATATAAATGGTATTTACCTTTTATGCCTAAGGCGATTGAAAGTTTTGATTTATCTAACTATGATTTGGTAATTTCTGACTCATCTGCTTATGCCAAAGGTGTTAAAACAGATAAAAACCAAATTCATATTTGTTATTGTCACACCCCCACTAGATATCTTTGGCAGGAGACCGCATTTTACTTAAAAACTGTTAATATACCATTTTTTGTAAAACCTTTTATGCCGATTATTATTAAATTTTTAAAAAAATGGGATTACAAGGCAGCACAGCGTCCAGATTATTTCATAGCCAATTCCCAAACAACGCAAAAAAGAATCAGTGCATATTATCATCGTGATTCATTTGTTATTTATCCTTTTGTAAATGCAGATAAATTTGAGATTTCCCAAAAAGCTAAAGATTATTATTTAATTGTAGGGCGTATAGTCCCCTATAAAAGAAATGATATTATTATAAAAGCATTTAATAAATTGAATTTACCATTAAAAATAATTGGCAGTGGATATGGTTTAGAAAAATTAAAAAAAATGACGCAAAGTGACAAAATTGAATTTTTAGATAAAGTATCTGATCGAGATCTGAAGAAATATTATTCTGGATGCAAGGCATTTGTTTTTGCAGCTTTAGAAGATTTTGGTATAACTCCACTGGAGGCAATGGCTTCCGGCAGACCAGTAATTGCCTATGGAGTTGGTGGCGCCACAGAAACTGTAATTGCCGGCAAGACCGGAATCTTCTTTGATAAACAAACATCTCAATCATTAATTAAAGCAATCAAACATTTTGATGCTAAAAAGTTTAATGCAAAAGAAATTCGTCAATATGCCTTAAAATTTGATAAATCAGTTTTTAAGAATAATATTAAAAAATATATAAATCAAAAGATAAATAGCAAATAACAAATTACAAATTTCAGAATCGTAAAACGTAAAGTGCAAAACGCAAAACAACAACTTTAATAAATTATAAATTTTTAATTCTTAATTTTAAAATTTAGAAATTTAGACATTTGAATTTGATTTTAAATTTAAAATTGGTAATTTAAAATTGTTTTATACTTTACACTGTTGTTTTACATTTTTCGTTTTTAGCTTTACATTATTTATTTTGAAATTTGTGATTTACGACGTAAGGAGTCATTATGGAGCTTAAAGATTATGTAAAAATTATTGGACAACGTTTTTGGTTATTATTTATTGTAGTAGTTATCGTTACATTAGGTGTTTATTTATTAACAAAAACTATGCCGGAATCATATGATGGATCAGTATCAGTTTTTATTACCAAAAAACCCGATAAAGGAGTCGTTGGGGATTATGAATATGATAGATACTATGCCATTAAAGCAAGTTCGCTTTTGACTGATTCAATTATAACTTGGCTACAGGATCCATCAAATGTAATTGAAATTTATAATACTACAAATTTGGATCTGCCAACGGAGAAATTGAATAAACTAACAAAAGTTATCAAAGCAAAGAAAAAAGATCCAGCAACAATTAATATTACTGCATCCGCACCAGATGAAGTTAATGTGAAAAATTTAATTAATTCTACTATCAACTTTATCGATATACGAATGAATTCCGATATTGTATCTGGAGCAGCCGAGAATTTTGATTTAACTTACTCAGATTCGATAGTGTTGAAACATCAAAAATCCCCATTATTAAATTCCTTAATAGGTTTT
>DAOVQR010000088.1 GCA_030628575.1 bacterium | reverse complement strand
ACTTAAGTTGTCATTCCGAGCCCATTCGACTGCGCTCAGGGCAGGCTCGAGTCGAGGAATCTATTTCAAGAAGATTTCTCCATTACGCTAACGCTTCAGTCGAAATGACAGATATGTATAAATTCTATTGTTGTTGTCTACACTTGTTACTAATCACTTGTTACTTGTTACTTGTTACTTGTTACTATTTTACTTGTTACTAATCGCTAATTTATAGAAAGGATTAAATATGATTGGTGATAAACTTATTATTGAAAAATTTCATACAAAAATTGCCCAAAAAATTGTATCAGTTATCGAGAACAAAATTAAGAAAAATCCCAAATATGCCATTTCTGTAGGTGGCGAATCTGGCTCGGGAAAATCAGAACTGGCTTTTGAAATAAAACGTATTCTAAAAAAAGAAGGAATAAAAACTGCCATAATCAATCAGGATGATTATTTTATTTTTCCGCCTAAAACCTGCCATCAAATGAGATTGAATAATATCAAACAAGTAGGAACATATGAACCTAAACTCGATTTTATGGAAGCTAATATCTTGTCATTTAAAGAAGGAGATAAAAAAATATATAAACCACTCTCAATTTATACCCGAGATAAATTAACCACTGAATTTATGAAAGTTGCAGACATTGATGTTTTGATTGCCGAAGGCACTCACTGCACTCTTTTGCGTTTTGTCGATAGTAAAATTTTTATCAATCGAGATTACTTTGATTCCAAAGAAAAAAGATATAAAAGAAACCGGGATATAATGGGAGAATTTATTGAAAAAGTACTCAAACGAGAACATAAAATTGTCAGGCAACAAAAAAAATTGGCTGATATTATAGTCAGAAAAGATTTTTCTGATATTGATAGACAAAAGAGAAAAAATGTAGAAAGCCCTTATCGAACAATTGATGGACTAAAAACGTAATAATTGATAGATTGAGAAAAAATATCTATTGATTTGGAGTACCTGGTGTCTCGGGACAATCGTTTTGCCAAATACCAATACCATCGGGTAATTTTGACCAGCTGAGTCCTTCGGTAGCTATACCATAAGTGAATGAATCTATATCCGATCCCAAATTGTCGCGAAGACGCACCGTATCGCCGTTATTATTAAGTGAAAATCCACCTGCTCCATTTCTGAAAACTACCATAAATCCATGAGCTGGTATGATAGTGGAAGCATTAAGGGTGTTGGCAGTAGTTATAGATATATAGTGAGAATCGGCATCAAGAATAGAATAACCAGTAAGATCAATATCTGCTGCATTCATATTATAAATTTCCACCCATTCACCACCCGGCATGGGGGCAGAATCTGCTCCAAGAGGATTAGCCATTATTTCATTGATTTTTAAATTCCCCGGCCAAACTGAGGCAACTTCAAAATAATTGCCAGAATTTGTACCAATAGAAAGCCAATCAGCGCTGGTTTGAGATACCCCTAAAATTAATAAGGCAATAAACGCAAGAAAAAAAACTTTAATTTTTGGCATTTTTTTGTTTCCTAAGATTTACCAACTCTATTTTTATTTTTTTAATCTCTTCATAGATTATAATCGTTGCGGGAATAATAATAAGGATGATAAGTCCGGGCAAAGTTTTGGCAAAACCAATAATATAACCGATGTAGGGAAAATAAAATATAAACTTACCGCGAACATTTTCACTTATTATTTTTTCCTGATCATTGTTTTCGTTTTTATCTCCTTTCGCAACATAAAATCGTCGCTCCTTTTGTTCTTCAATACCTACAATACGATGGGTAATGGGATCAGCTTTAACCCTAAGGGTTGAATTATAAGTGATAATATCATTTATTTTGTATTTTTCTTGAGGTCTTACTACTGCCACGCTTCCCATAGGAACTTTACTGCCCATTGATCCAGAAGTAACAATATACATTTTGTAATTATCTTTAATAGGAAGAAGAGTGTAAATAAGTAATAAAGAAAAAAATATGAAAACCGCAAAAAATACCCCAACAATTACACTTATGATTTTTCGTTTTTTTAACTGTTTTTTATTCATAATTTTGGCTTATAGAGACTCCCTTTTACAAGGAAGCCTTTTATAAATCTCTATTATGGCTGTGTTGCAGTGAATGTAAAATCAACAGTAGCACTCTTATTTTGAAGACCATTGGGAGCACTAGCATCTAGCTTAACTGTAAAATATAAAGTTTCTGAAGTGCTAGCTAATAAATTTCTAGCAGACCCTAGTGTTGTAAGTCCTGAAACGGTACCTTCGTAAACTTCGTGTCCGCCGGCAGTGGTGCCGATATCAAGCAAAAAATCAGCTGAATTATACAATAAATCATCACCGGCTGACTTGGATGCAACTATATCATAATTAAATTCAACAGAACCAACATTATTAACAATAAGTTGTTTGGTTTCTGACCAACTAGGATAGATGCCTGTTGCATTAAACATAGCCGTAGTTGGATCTATGGTAAGAGTAAGTTCCCCAGTTTCAAAATAGTTATTTGGATTAACTTCGGTGCTTGACCACGCCGCGCCGGTAGCACCAATTGCCAAAGAGGCAACGAAAATAATTACCAATATACTTTTAGTTATTCTTTGCATAATTTTTCTCCATTCTTGCAAATTGTTCAATTAGTTATAAATAGCTCGACCGTACTATTTATAAAAACTTCTTTATATTAATATATAACACCTTTACAACAATTTTGTCAAGTATTTAAGTATCAATATATACAATACACGTCCGTTAAATGTATATTACTTGACTTATAAGAAAAATAAAAGTAAAATTAATATAGATTATTCGTACATTAAAAAATGGAGGTAATAATGAAATGGGAAAAAGGTGGAAAATACACATCATAATGTGTATAATGTTTTTCTTGATCGCCAAATTAATTTTAGGATGTAGTGGAGGAGGATCTGGTGACAACATAACAATAAATAATACCACCATAATTCCTTCTATTACACCAACAACATCACCAACAATCTCTCCCATACCTTCTCCTACTACTTCAACAATTTCACCTTCTCCCGTCCCAACACAAACCACTAGTCCTTTACCTTCACCATCTCCTAGTCCAACACCGAGTCCTAGTTCTCGCCCGACACCGACAAATTATAATTCTACCCCAGATTTTGTCGTCACGAAGGGTCTTAATTGGCCAAAAAATATGACTAATGGGAGTATATTGATAGTCAACTATAAAGAGGCGAGTTTGGCTTATTATACTCAGACCGGTGAATTTTTAGGAAGTTTCACAATTCCTGAAGCTTTTGGATCTATATGGAAAAATACCGATGGGATGTATATCGGTGGTTCAGCTACAAGCAAAAAATTTTATGTAACTGATTCGCCAGATAATCCCTGGCAAAACTATGTAACCAATGGCGATCAGATTATGGATGTTCGTTCTTTAAGTAATGAAGATAGAATATATTTTCTCATGCTCAAAGAAGTTGACGAACAACCATATTACCGCATTGAAAAAAGAAAAACTGACGGAACATTCATTTCAATGTGGGACTTAAGAAATAACTACATTAATCCTGTAGCATTGGAGTTAAGTACGGAAAATATATATATTTGTTTCAGAGATTCAGATATAATACAGGTATTTGATTACATGGGTCTGCAAACAGAATATATAATAAATATCAATAAACCGCAAGATATATACTTGTGGAATGATTATTTGTATGTTATACATCACGACAACTCAAATCCTGCCAAAACTTATTTTGTGATTTATGATACACTAAACCAAAATCAAAAAATATTTGAGCAGGAAATTGAGAATTTAACAGGATCTTCAATTTTAGTTCTACCCGATGGATCTATAGTCGTTGGGAGTTATGTCGAAAAAAAAATCATGAAATTTTCCCAAAATTAAAAATAATTAACATTAAGAGAGTATTCATACTCTCTCTTTTTTTATTCAAGAGTTGCCTTTATTCTTCTAACTCCGCTTGAGCTTGATTTTTCAGATATAATCTTAAAACGACCGAGTTCTTTAGTATTTTTGGCATAATATCAAAAATATGGGTCTAATTTGCTAATATTTGTTCAATCATTTTCTTT
>DAOVQR010000007.1 GCA_030628575.1 bacterium | reverse complement strand
CAAAAATTAAGATCTAAAAAACAACCTTATGATAGATTTACTTGTGGTAGTGTTTTTAAAAATCCAGGTGATGGTATTCAGGGGTCTGCAGGTTATATATTGGATAATTTGAGTATGAAAGGTACAAAAGTAGGAAATGCACAAGTTTCCAAAAAGCATGCAAATTTTATTGAAAATATTAAAGGTAGATCAAATGCTAGCGATGTTAAGGAATTAATAAACCAACTGAAACAGAAAGTAGATGAAGAAAAGGGGATTAAATTGGAAGAAGAGATAGAATATGTGGGGGATTGAAATCACTAATCAGTCGCGAATTAGATCTCGAATAATCTCTAATAATTCGAGAAAATTAGAATAAAATTAGAGTTTGATTAGGGAGTTTATATGTTACAAAAGTTAAGTGTTGCAGTTTTAATGGGAGGTACATCAAGCGAACGTGATATATCATTAATTTCTGCAAATGAAGTTATTAAGTATTTGGACAGAAATAAATATAATATTTTGAAATATGATACAGCAAAAGATATTGATAGAATAGTTAAAGATAGAAAAAAAATTGATGTAGTTTTGCCAATATTGCATGGTCCGGGGGGTGAAGATGGAGAAATTCAAGGTTTTTTGGATATTTTAGGATTGCCATATATGGGATCAAACGTTGTATCTTCTGCTATAGCAATGGATAAATATGCTACCAAAAAAATATATAAGTATGCTGGAATATTAACACCAAAATTCCAAATTATCAAGAGTAAAAAAGATAAGATTACAATTAAATTACCGTTTGTTGTAAAGCCCGTTAGTCAGGGTTCCAGCGTGGGGACTTCAATAGTTAAAGATAAAAAACAAATTTCTAAAGCACTAGACGATGCTTTTAAATTAGAAAACCGAATCATAATCGAAGAATTTATAAAAGGAACTGAAATTACAGTACCAATTATTGGTAATGAAAATCCTAAAGCATTACCAATAATTGAAATTGTTCCGCCTAAAGGGAAATTTTTTGACAGAAAAAATAAATACGATAATACAACGCAGGAAATAATTCCAGCCAGAATTTCTAAAAAGCTTACACAAAAAGCACAAAAAATTGCAGTTAAAGCTCATAAAGAGATCGGGTGTTTAGGATTATCTCGTACAGATATGATAATAAAAACGAAAAACTTAATTTATGTATTAGAGACAAATACTATTCCCGGGATGACATCTGAAAGTTTGTTTCCAAAATCTGCGCGGGCAACAGGAATTAGTTTTACCAAATTGTTGGATAGGTTGATTGAACTAGCTTTAGATAAGAAAAATTAATTTGTAGATATTAGTGCGTTATTAAAATTAGTAGTGATTTGTAAGGATACGTATGAAATGGATAAAAAGTAGGCATGATTTTCGCCAGCCGAAAATATATTCTACCACTCCTAGTGATAAAAAAGAATTTCATCCATCATCTTGGTTGATATGGTTAATATTTATTTCAATTGTTTTAATAATTATTGCTTGGTTTTTATTTTATTCGGATTATTTTACAGTAAAAAATATTGAAGTTACGGGTTCATTTAATTCATCTGTTAAAAGTGAAATAGAATCTCTGAAAGGCAGTAATATTATATTTTTATTTTTAGATAATACGGAGCAGGACTTGGCAAATAAATATACTAGTATAAAAAGCATTGAAGTATATAAGGGTATCCCAGACACTTTGAGAGTAGATGTTGAAGTGCGCAAACCACGAATTACTTGGAAAGTTGGAGAAAAAATTTTCTATGTAGATACAGAAGGAATAGTTTTTTCTTTATCTGGCGAAGATGATTTGAAAGATGTAGAAAAAAATAATTTAATTCACATTATTGACATTCGATCAGTTCCCGTAAAAGAAGGAACACAAATTTTAACTAAGGACTTTGTAAGTTTTATTATTGATTTGGCAGAGAAATTCGAAAATTACACAGGAGCAAAAATTCAAGAAATAAGAGTTTATGAAAGCACTTTTAAAGTAGAGATACAAACCGATAGAGATTTTTTTGTGATATTGAATACCACACGCGAAATTGAACCGCAACTTAAAGGATTAAAAAACATAATTAAAGATCATATGGGGGAAATTAAAGAATATATAGATATGCGAGTAGAAGGAAAAGCATTTTACAAATGATGAATTTTGAATTAGGAATTATGAATTATGCAGACAAAGCGTTGGGTAATTTATCCCAAGAAAACTGAAGATATTGTTGATCAATTGTTGATAAATAGGGGAATTGATCCAAAACAAAAGGATCGATTTTTGAATCCTGATTTTTATCGCGATACTTGTGATGCAAAAAAGTTACCTAATATAGATACGGTCGTGAAATGTATAAAACAGGCAATTTATGATAAAGAGAAAATTGGTATTTTTGCCGATTATGATGCAGATGGTGTGCCAGGTGCAGCAATATTGACAAAATTATTTAGATTATTAAAATTACGAACGGAAATTTATATTCCTACCCGTAAGGAAGGATATGGTTTAAATGAACAAGGAATTAGATTTTTGAAAGAACAGGGCTGTAGTTTAATTATTACGGTTGATTTGGGAATAGTTAATGATAAAGAAGTGAAGCTCGCCAAGGATTTAGGAATAGATGTAATTGTTACCGATCATCATGAAATTCAAAGTAATAAATTACCTAAAGATGCTATAGCAATAGTGCATCCACAATTGCCAAAATCAAAATATCAAAACCCAAATTTATCTGGTGGAGCAGTGGCTTGGAAATTGGCGTGGGGAATATTAAAGGAAATAAAAGGAGAAAAATACCTGACTTATGCCAAATGGTGGCTGGATTTGGCAGCTATTACTTTGGTTTGCGATAATATGATTGTTACTGGCAAAAAAGATAATTTGGAAAATCGAGTATTAATTAAATATGGAATTAATATTTTATCAAAAACAAAAAATATTGGTCTTAAAAAATTATATGAAATTGCTTCGATTGATCCAAAATCAATTAGTACTTACACGATCGGATTTCAAATAGGACCTCGTATTAATGCGCCGGGTAGAATGAATCATGCCGGACCGTCTTACTATCTTTTAATCTCTGAAGATAAAAAAGAAGCTAAAGAAATTGCCGAACAATTGGATGTTATCAATAAACAAAGACAAAAAGAACTTGATGAAATTCTTAAGCAAGCACAAAATAAGGTAAAAACAGAAAAACTTGATAAGAAAAAAATTATTCTAGTTGTTGGCAAGAATTGGTTATCAGGAATTGTTGGATTAATTGCAGGGAAATTGATGGAAAGATACTGCCGACCGGTGATTGTATTTCGTCAAGATGGGGAAAATTTGCATGGCTCGGCTAGAAGTATTTCAGGATTCGATATTATGAAAGCATTAAAAAAATGCGAAAAATATCTGGTGGGATTTGGCGGACACAAAGCAGCGGCCGGGCTAACTTTGGAAAAGAAAAACTTTTCTAAGTTCTATGATCAAATAGAAAAAATCGCTCAAAAAAAGATTAAAGATGAAGATTTGATCCCAAAAATTAAAATTGATACGGAAATAGATTCGAAGAAAATAAATTTCAAACTGTTTAATATTTTAAGAAAATTTGAACCATTTGGCATAGGAAATCCACGGCCGGTGTTTTTAATGAAAAATATGAAAGTTACGAGCGTGAGATGTGTAGGAAAAGACGATAAACATCTTAAGATGAAGGTATCAACAATATCAAAAGAGTCAAATGTATCAACCGCTACAAGCTGTTTAGATGTTATTGGATTTGGGATGGGAGAGTGGAAAAATAAACTAAAAATTGAAGATAAAATTGATATAGTTTTTACTATTGATGAAAATATCTGGAACGGGAGACGAAGTTTGCAACTGAAATTATTGGATTTAAAGAAAGTTAATTGCTAATATCATTAATATGATTACTTTAACAAAATACCTGATCGGGTATTTTGTTGAAGTAAAAATTATTGACAAATATATCAGGTTTATGATATGATTTTGCCCGATTGACAAATCAGAAAATTTTTTAAAAGGGGTGAGTTCTTTGATAGATAGGATTGAGGTTTTATTTATCCATATTTGCTTAAAAATGGCAGATTTGGGGTTTGGTATTTTATTTTGGGTAGGATACTCAATTTCAAATTTTTTCTCAAGCGAAAAATCTGAAAAGAGATGATCTGAAAAGGTATAAAAATTTGAGGAAGGAGGAATGAAACAATGCCGACAGATAATAATGATCGAGAATCCGATCGTTGGACAGGTGTGATATCTGCTCGTGTGAATTATGATGCTACTCAATTTCAAATTTTTTGTGGTCAATGTGATCACCCTCTTAATTTTTGTAGCGCAACAGAGGAAATTGTAAAAAAATGTCGCCGAAGAAGAGGAGGAATATCTATACACTGTGATAACTGTAAAGCAATAAATTCTGTGTGATCTGAAATAGATGAAAAATGAGGAAAGGAGAGAATAAAATGGCATATGTAGTGACAAAATGGAGAAATATCAGAGGTGAAATAATGAGATTTGGTGACAAAGTGGTTGTTGTAGATATGTTATCGGCTCTTGTAGATCGAAAAGTAGATCCTGATTTGTTTTTAAATCCTAATGAAATAAATTCCGAGATAAAATATATCCAGTATCTCGGTGCAATGGCTATATTAATTTTACATTCGAACTCAAATTGTTGGAATTTTTGTAAAGTCAGGACTATTCCAATGAAAGCATTACCATCAATCATGATGATAATGGATCAAAATTGTTTTAAGTTGATCGAAGATCCTGAGGTAGTACCTCAGTTGATGCGACCCAAGACAATTTCAATTTTTCCGTAGATTCTAATATAGATAAAATCTCGGAAATGAAGATTCTTAATTTTTAAATGAGTTACCGCTTTATAGTGTGTAACTCATTTTTTTGTTACAATGAGAATAAGGGGAATTGTAGATTTTAAATTGCAAATTTTAGATTTCGGATACGCAAGCTTTAGCTTGCAGGAAAGCAACGTATAGAGAAAGCCATTAGAAATTATCCCTAATGTCATTCCGAGCCCATTCGACTGCGCTCAGGGCAGGCTCGAGTCGAGGAATCTCTTTCAAAAAGATTTCTCCATTACGCTAACGCTCCAGCCGAAATGACAAATATAATGATTTGTGATAAGGATACAACAATGTCAAAAAATAATATAATTTATGTTTGTTCGGAATGTGGGAATGAGTTTCCTAGATGGTCGGGGAAGTGTTTGGGATGTGGGGCATGGAATTCGCTTAAAGAATTCAAAATGCAAAATTCAAAATGCAAAATGGGAAGATCGGATAATAAAGAATCATCAGAAATTGTGAGTTTGGATAAGATTAAGATGAAAGATTTTAGCCGAATTTCCACCAAAATAGGGGAAATGGACAGGGTACTCGGTGGAGGAATTGTTCCCGGATCAGTTATCCTTTTAGGCGGTGATCCAGGAATCGGTAAATCAACTTTAATGCTTGATTTAGCATCAAAGATTCAAAACACCGTTTATATTTCAGGAGAAGAATCGGCTCAACAAATTAAGATTCGCGCCGATCGTTTAGGTATTAAATCTGATAAATTACATGTTTTAATAGAAACCGATATTGACAATATCTTATCTAAAATCTTAAATCTTAAATCTGAAATCTGTATCATTGATTCCATTCAATCAATGTATGATGGTAATTTTCCCTCAACACCGGGATCCTTGGTTCAAGTTAGAGAGTGCGCTTTAAAATTACAGCAATTTGCTAAAAATAATCAATTAGCCATATTTTTAGTCGGACATGTCACCAAAGAGGGAAATGTGGCCGGACCGCGAACCCTGGAACATTTGGTTGATGTAGTTTTATATTTAGAAGGTGAACGTTATCAAGAAATTCGGATTCTTAGGGGAGTTAAAAACAGATTTGGCGCCACGGATGAAATCGGTATTTTTGAAATGACTGATAAGGGTTTGATTGGTCAGACCAATCCATCAAAATTATTTTTAGCTGAGCGATCCAAGGATATTGCTGGTTCCATTGTAACGGCTGTTATGGAAGGTACCAGACCATTTTTGGTGGAAATTCAAGCTTTAACTACACCAACGATTTTTGGTTTTCCCAAAAGAACGGTTAGTGGATTTGATTTGAATCGACTAAATCTTCTGATCGCAGTTTTGACCAAAAGAGCCGGCTTAAATTTATCCAGTCAAGATATTTATTTGAATGTGGCTGGAGGATTCAGATTAAAGGATCCGGGCGCAGATTTAGCAGTATCTATGGCAATTGCTTCGGCGTTTAAAAATAAATCGGTTGAAAATAAATTGTGTTTGTTTGGAGAAGTAGGATTATCTGGAGAAATTAGATCTGTATCATGCGAGTCAAAAAGACAACAAGAAGCCAAACGGCTAGGATTTACAGTTATCAAAAAACAAAGATATCTATATCAACTTTTGAAAGATCTGTTATAATAAAAGGTGTAGAGAGTAAGATATGAAGAACAAATTTGCCACAATTATCTCCTGCATTTTAGATCCCATTTTTTTAGGACTACTTATTTTAATTGCCTCAATTATTAAATCCAATATGCCGCAAAATGTTATGATGGGATGGATTATTAGTATTTTGATTTTGAATGCTTTAATTCCAGCATTATTTTATTGGTTTTTTACATCTCGTGGATATGTTTTTGATGCAACTTTAGCCAATAAACGAGCGCAAAAAGAAAGAATTATTATTTTTGTAATATATCTAGCAGTAATTGCTTTAGAGCTTATAGTTTTAGTTTCAACTAAAATTTATCAACCACTTTTCGCAGTTTTTATAGGAGCAACAGTTACAATAATAATAGGATCAATAATCAGTTATTTTTATAAAATTAGCGTTCATACTTCAATGACAACTTTTTTTGTTGCAATGCTGATTTTAATGTTTGGCTGGGGTATGTGGCCGGTAATATTGTGTATCCCAGCTATTATTTGGTCTAGATTAATATTAAAAAGACACACAATAAGCCAGGTATTAACTGGCTTTGTGCTATCGCTTTTAATAGTTATTGCGACATTTAGCTTTTTTGGACTACTATAAATAGAAGCAGATCTACCCCAGTATAATTCCTTACTGCAAAACGAATTACATTCTGTTATTGCAGTAGCGTCATATACGGGGCACGGCGCTGATAGTCACGCAGAAGTACGCCGAAGATTAGGCGTTTTCACCACCTTTTGCTTCTGGAGAAGCGACATGTTTTGCTAATTCTTTTAATGTTGCATCTTTAATTTCTTCTAGTTTTTTGCCTGTAATTGCATCTTCAATTGATGCTACTGTATAAGCATACTCACCATTTTCATCTTTACCGCTAATAACTTCCATTAATTTTTCTTTCATATCTTCGTTTTGAAAATACACAGCCAAAGAACTTGATTCAACTTCTTTTCTAAGTTGTTCGTCACTTTTTCCTTCTCGACCACCGATGATTGTTTTGAGATCATTCATCATTTCTTTTTGTTTTTCAGTTTCAGCTTGATCTCTTTTTTCTTGTCCTTCTTCTTCGAATTTTTCTTTTTCATTATTTGGAGTTGATCCAGGCATTGGTGCTCCTTCCATAATTTTTCCTTCTGTGCCTAATGGCACTGGGCGTTTCTCGCTTTAGCGAGAAAATAGCCTTTTAATTATTAAATATTCTAAATTTGTTTTTCTTTTTTGACCCTATCAATAACAAATTCTACTTTATTTGGATCTGTTAAACCTTTAACTAATCTATCTTTTTCAGTTTGACTATATTCCAATCTAATATCTTTAAATTTTTCCCGTGTAGCAATTTCTTGTTCTACTTTTTTTAGTTTTTCGTTTTCGGATAAACTTCCATGTTTACCGCCTGGTTTAAATTCGCTGGCTAATTTTTCTAACCCTTTGGCCATACCTGATCTTTCTTTTTGTTTTTGTTTTGCTTCTTTTTGAGCTGCAGCCAGTTTATCAGTTGTCTGCTGATCAATTTTTTCTGGCGTATTTTGCTGTGAAAATTGTTCAACTTGTTTTTCTTGTTGATTTGCAACTTTAGGTTGTTCTGAGTCTAATCCAAGTTTCGCTTTAATGTCATATGGATTATCATTCATAAATACCTCCTAACATAACACGGATGTTGCAAATGTTTTATTCGTGTCATTCGCATACATTCGTAGATTAGTATTATATTTTATTATAATGGTGTTGAGCCATATTGGGTGGCGGATTGATTTTCATTACCAGAACTGTCAATTGGATGCAAAGTGAAATAATATTTTTTGCCAGATACTAATCCTGTTATCGTAAAACTTGAGTTGGAGCTAGGAGATACAGAAGGTTCTGTTGGATAAAGATTACCGATTTGAGTAGCAATAGTTGAGGTATATAATCGCACTGCAGATAAATCAGAATCAGATGGATTTGTCCAGTTTAATTTCATAGAATCAGGTGCAGGAATTAAAGATACACTAGCAACATTCCCTGGTGGTGTGGTGTCGCCGCTGGTTGAAAAAGTAACAGTATTTTCGGCAGTTAAACCTTTTTGATCAATTACTTTTATTTTAAGCTGATGTGAGCCAGAAGTCAAATTATTGGCATCGTAAGAAATTCCATATGGTTCTGAATTATCAGATCCAATAAGTGAGTTATCAATATAAAATTCAACTAAACTTACTCCGAAGTATGAGTTTGCAGAAGCTCTACATTCAAAATTTCCACTAACTGACTCATTTTGGCTAGGGCTAGTAATATTTATCGATGGTCTTTCTTTGCCGGCTTCACAAGTTTGAGTTGGCGGGGTGCTGCTATAATATCCATGACCACTCAACCAAGCTTGAACAGGTTTTTCCCAATTAGGGTTATCAGGCATTGCCGAGTGAATGTTGGTATAAGTTCTTTCCTCTCGATATTGTTCTGGGCATTCGTCAGTAGCCAGTTTTTCACCTTCACAAAGAGTACAGATTGTTATTTTTACATTGGCATTATCTCTTTCTTCGGGAATCTGCCAAGTGGCAAAAATATCTTTGATAGTTTGCGTTGATTGACTACTTGGCAATTTATTGGAGAATTTTTCTACAGTAATTTCTTGAATTCCTTCAGGGTGCACGAATTCATCATCGCCGACTTCAGACAAAACTTTTGACATATAGGCATTCCAGATTGGAGCAGCAACAACAGCACCAGCAGCACCGCCGCGCATAGTTGAATTGTCATTATTACCAACCCAGACCCCAGTTACTACATTTGGAGTATAGCCCACTGTCCAAGCATCTCGATATTCCTGTGTAGTTCCAGTTTTGGCGGCTACATTATTTCGATTACCAATATTTAAATGACTAATATTGCCAAAAGTATAGCTGCGGGCTTTTTTATCGGATAGAATGCTGGAAATTTCATAGGCAACTTGTGAATCCAACACATCGTGTTTGCCTTTATTTTCATTAAATTCATAAAGTATTTTGCCGTCCCTATCTTCGACTTTTAAAAGTGGGGTAGTATTATGTAAAGTTCCATTGTTAGCAAAAACTCCATAAGCAGTAGTCAGATCTGCAAGTTTGACTTCACCGCCACCAAGTACCAAAGCCAACCCATACCTATCAGGTTCATTTAAAGTTGAAATCCCCATATTATGGGCTTGATCTATTGTTTTAGCAATTCCAGCCAGCGCCAATGTTTTAACTGCGGGAATATTTAATGAATTTGCCAGAGCATAACGCATACTAACTGGACCATGTTTAACCCCATCATAGTTATCCGGAGTATAGCCACCGCCAAAATCTGTTGTTAAATCAAATAAAGTAAAAGCTGGATTATATTGACCTTGAAAGGCAGTAGCATAAGCTATGGGCTTAAAAGAAGAGCCTGGTTGTCTATCGGAAATAGCCACATTTACCTGACCGTCATTTTCTGTGTCAAAGAAATCATAAGATCCGATCATGCTTAATACCTGCCCAGTTTTAGGATCAATTGAAACTAATGCTGCATTAGAACCACCATATCGATTTACTTTTTTCATTCCTTCTTCAACTGCTTTTTTAGCAATTTCTTGTTTATTTGGGTCAAGTGTAGTTGTTACTTTAAGGCCACCTTCATTGACCATTTGTTCACCATATTCTTCAATGAGTTTTTCTTTAACATAAAAAACGAAATGGGGAGCTGTGATAGTTTCTTTTCTTACTTGATAATTTAATTTTTCTGCTTTAGCTTGATTTGTTTCTTCTTCTGAGATATATCCTAATGTTGTCATTCTACCCAAGACATAATCTTTTCTTTCTTTTAATTTATCAGGATGCTGCCCATATGGTGAGTAATAAGTTGGAGCTTTAGGTAAAGAGGCAATAGTTGCAGATTCTGTAAGATTTAAATCTTTAGCATCTTTATCAAAATATATTTCCGATGCAGCTTGTATGCCATAAGCATTTGAACCATAAGGAATTTGATTTAAATATAAAGCTAGAATTTCTTCTTTTGAATACATTATTTCAATTTCAATGGTCAAAATTATTTCTTTTAATTTTCTAGTATATGTTTTTTTAGGTGAAAGTAGGGCATTTTTAACAAACTGTTGGGTGATGGTTGATCCACCAGAAATATAACCTTTTCTACCTCTGAGATTATCTAAAACTGCTCTGGCAATTCCCGTAAAACTAACTCCATGATGTTTATAAAAATCTTTATCTTCTGCGGCAATTGTAGCATTTTTAATATATTCAGGCATATCTTCAAAAGGAATTACTGTTCTTTTGATATCACCAGAAACATCATAGAGCAAATTACCTTCCCTATCATAGATATGAGTTGATTCAATTGGGTGCCAAGATTTTATTTTTCCTGGAGTTGGCAGATCTTTGGCATACCAGATAAAAAGGATTATCATAAAAAGAATAAAAATCCCAAGAGTTTTTAGAAATAGTTTTCCCACCTCTTTTTTATTTAGTTTTCCATTAGGAAAATACACCTGTTTTAGGTGCTTGGGGTCAAATGATTTTTTGATTCTTTGGGTAAATTTCATGGATTATATTGAATGCGCGTATGTTATTTTCTTATATTTCCACTTTACATTATATCACATTTGACTATAATAAAAATAGGTAAATTAAATTTCCAATTATTTAATTAGATGATATTATAAAGAAGGAGGAGAAATATGTCAACAAAATACAATCCTTTGTTAGAGCGGGGTATTGAAGAAATTATTACTGAAGAAGGGCTAGAAAAAAAACTCAAATCTGGAAAAAAATTGAGGATTAAATTTGGTATTGATCCAACTGCTAAAGATATGCATCTGGGTCATTTAGTATGTCTTCATAAACTAAATGAATTTCAAGAGTTAGGGCACAAGATAGTTTTTATTGTTGGAGATTACACTGCTAGAATCGGTGATCCAACAGGAAGAATTAAAGCTAGAGAGTTTTTAAGTAAAAAACAAATCCAAGAGAATATGAAAGATTATTTATCGCAAGCAGGACTAATTTTGAATATAAAAAAAGCTGAGATTAGATACAATAGCGAATGGTTTGAAAAAGAAAAAATTAATTTAATAATGGAATTGGCTTTGACCCAAACTGTAGCGAGAGTTATCGAAAGAGATGATTTTAAGCAAAGAATGAAAAAAGGTCAAGATGTTTGTATGCAGGAATTATTTTATCCATTAATGCAAGGATATGATTCAGTAATGGTTAAATCAGATGTTGAAATTGGTGGTACAGATCAGAAATTTAATATGTTGATGGGACGTAATATTCAAAGAAAATATAGTCAAAAACCGCAAATTGTCATGACCTTGCCCTTACTAGTAGGATTAGATGGTGAAAAAAAGATGAGTAAAAGTTATAATAACTATATCAGTTTAACAGAAATACCAAATATACAATATGGCAAAATTATGTCTATTCCAGATGATTTAATTGTTACTTATTATGAGTTAGCTGCTCGAACATCTGGGAAAGAGTTAAAAAAGATCGAACAACAATTAAAAGATTCTAAAAAAAGAAAAGATTTGAAAGCAGCATTGGCTACTGATATTGTTAGCATATTTCATGGATCTGAAGCGTCACTTTTAGCTCAAGAAAATTTTAATCGAGTTTTCAGAGATAAAAAACAACCAATTGAAATACCTGAATATAAGATTAAAAGAAAACAATGTGCTAGATTAGTTAATTTAATATTTGATAAATTTCAAATGACTCCATCAAAAAATGAGGCAAGGCGATTAATTGAACAAAGAGGTGTAAGAATTGATGGAGCAGTAATCGAAAATCCAAATAGCGAAATTTGTTTGTATGATGGAATGGTGATTAGAGTGGGGAAGATGAAATTTCTTAAAGTGGTGAAAGAATAAAAAAGGATCCACCTT
>DAOVQR010000096.1 GCA_030628575.1 bacterium | reverse complement strand
ATTTGATTATACCATAGAAAAAATATATGACACAAATAAAATCCCTAATAAAATCAGATCAAAACCAAAATTTTCTAATAAATTTAATAGCAAAATAAATTGGGCTACTCGCAAACCGAAAAAAAAGAATTCCTATAAAGTCTATTTAACCAAATTTTTAGGGAATCCAAAACCCTTAATTACATATGCCGAGCTTAACAAGATAGTTCCTCTATCAAATACAACTTTTATCGGTATTGATTTGGTATCTTCTGAAGATCGTGAATCCGGATACTCTATTTTAAAAGGAAACAAAGCAAAAACATTTCGGATAAAATCCGACGATGAAATGATTCTTTTAGCTTATGAGGCTGGTGCTACCCTTATTTCAATCGATTCCCCGCTGACCATTCCTAAGGGGCGGAACACTTATTTCGATGATGATCCGAATAGAGCTGAATTTGGGATTATGCGGCAATGCGAACGTATACTGAAAAAACGGGGTGTAAATGTTTATCCTTGTTTAATCCCAAGCATGCAAAAATTAACCCGACGTGGCATCCAGCTTTCTGATAAATTCCGTAAACTTGGAATTCCAGTAATTGAGAGTTATCCAGGTGCAGCGCAGGATATTTTATCAATCCCTCGTAAACGTGCAGGCCTTAATTACCTTGCAGCCTCGCTTGCAGAATTTGGTATCTTTGATAATTTCACTGAAAGAAATATCAGTCATGATGAGTTAGATGCGATTACCTCTTCAATTGTGGGTATATTTTTTTGGGTAGGCAAGTTCGAAGGTTTAGGCAATATCGATGAAGAATACCTTATAATTCCAGATTTAAATGCTAATGCTGAAAATTGGAGATCGCGAAAAGTAATAGGCATTAGTGGAACTATCGGAAGTGGCAAATCCACTGCTACTGAATATCTAAAGGACAAAGGTTTTATTTCTCGACGCTTTAGCCAGATCTTAGAAAAAATTCTTAAAGAGAGGAATGAAAAAAATAGCAGGTCAAACTTGCAAAAGCTTGGATCTGAATTCCACAAATCCCTGGGACAAAGATGGCTTTGCAAGGAGCTCATCAAAGCGTTGCCGAAAGATAAAAACATTGTCATTGACGGTTTGCACTTCCCAGAAGATCACTCATTCATGGTTGAAACGTTTGGCCCATCTTTTCAACATTTGCATATAGAAGCATCTATTGAGTTGCGGCATTCTCGTATTATAGACAGGCAAATCGAAGATATTCCATTTCAAGAATCATTAAATTATCCAATAGAATCCCAGATTAATAATCTCAAGACATTATCAAATCAGATTATTTCCAATAATAGCGAACTGACTCAGTTCTATGCTCAAATAGACAGTGTCTTATAAATTCAAGGACTCATAATGCCTGTAACCGTAGTTGTTGGGGGACAATTTGGCTCTGAAGGCAAAGGAAAAGTAGCCCATTACCTTGCTAAAGAAATGGATGCGTCGGTTGCTATTCGCTGTGGTGGGCCTAACTCCGGGCATACAGTCATTGACCCAAACGGCAATCCAATAATTTTTCAACAACTCCCAACAGCATCAATTTTGCCGGATATTAAATGCGTCCTCTGCGCTGGGTCATATATAGATCTGGACATATTAAAAAAAGAAATTAAGATTGCTGATCTCAATTTACAGAGATTATATATTGATCCTAATGCGGTCATAATAACACCTGAGATTCGTCAAGCTGAGCAAAACTACGGATTAAAAGAATCCATTGGTTCGACGGGCAGCGGTACTGGCGAGGCGGTTTTGAGGCGGATAACAAGGAAAAAAAAAGCTATTTTTGCAAAAGATATTCCAGAACTCAGACAATGGATAAAAGAAACAACTTATTTTCTAAGAAATTGTCTATTACAAAACAAAAGGGTCATTATTGAAGGAACTCAGGGTTTTGGCCTTTCTTTGTTACACTCACCCTTATATCCATTTGTAACAAGTCGTGATACTACCGCGGCAGCATTTGTATCTGAAGCTGGATTGAGTCCTTTAGACGTAGACGATGTTGTCTTAACATTAAGAACCTTCCCAATAAGAGTCGGTGGAAACTCTGGTCCGCTTCCAAATGAAATAGATTGGGATACGGTAACAAACGATTCTGGAAGTACTGCCCCCATTTCGGAATATACATCTGTTTCCAAAAAATTAAGACGAGTAGGGCGTTTCGACTCAAATATTGTTTGTCAAGCGATTTTAGCAAATAATCCCTCTCGAATTGTATTAAATCATTTAGACTACATTGATTCCAATATTTCATTAAAAAGCCAGATTACTTTTAAACATCAAATAGTTATAAAAGAAGTTGAAAAGACTATAGGAAGAAATATTGATTTCATTGGTATTGGACCTGGATCTATTGTTTACAATGCTTCTCAACTAAAACGGTATGCTCAAAATATTTAATTTCTAAAATAAGCGAAGTATAATATGTCTGACAATTTCCTCCATAAAGATCCATTTCCAAAAATTGTGCCGTCCCTTCTAAACTCAGCCGATATAGAAGATTATATAACTAAAACCAAAATGGTTGAGCCATTTGATCCCAAAAAGTTGAAGTCAGCTTCATACGAAGTTGGATTTGACGGAATAGTTTATTTTTGGGATGAACTAGGAGAACCTGAAAAAAAAGATTTAAAAAATGAGAAATCTTTCATACTAAAAAAGAACTCTATTGCCTTTTTGTTCACAAAAACCAAGTTTCGTCTTCCTGACTACATTGCAATACGCTTTAATTTAAAAATCACACACGTACATAGAGGTATCTTATTAGGGACTGGCCCTCTTGTAGATCCAGGGTTTGAGGGAAATTTATTAATTCCCTTACATAATTTAACAACAAACAACTACACTTTTAAAGTTGGTGAAGGTCTGATATGGGTTGAATTTACTAAGCTTAGTGAGAATTCACGATGGGTAGATTGCGTGACTGAAGCGGAAAGATGTGGTTCTTATATACCATTTCCTCCAGATAAAAAAAATAAGGGTGCAAATTATTATTTTGGCAAAGCTTCAATGGGGAAAGGAATAAGAAGTTCTATTCCTGATGCGATGAAGGAAACTGCGGAAGACGCAAAAAAAGCTCGCGAAGATGCAAAAAAAGCTTCTAATGCCGCAGAAGAAGCTCGAAGAAGTACAAAAAAGATTACCTTCAGAGGAACAGTTGGTATTATATTAGCCGTTTGCGCACTCATTATTAGTCTCTATATGGGTTACCAACCAATTCTGCAGATTGTTAATGATTCAATTAAATACGTAAAAGATGAACACAAATATTATGAAGAAAGAGGAGCGAATTTAATTAAAGAAGTCAATTCACTAAAATCACAGTTGAGAGACATTCAAAGTTCAATTAGTTCGAATGAAAAAAGATTTGATCAATTTGATAAAAAACTTACAGATTTAGAGTCAGCAACAATTCAGCCAAAATCTGAGAAATCGACATTAACAGGCAATAAAAATATTTCGAACAACTCCACTAAAAACTTAAAAAAAACAAAGTAACTGTCTGATTATGGTACGAATAGAAGTATGTGGTGGAATCGCTGCAGGTAAAACAACCTTCACCTCCTTAATGAAGAGGATCAAATTAGCTCCTATTTTTGAAGATTTCAAAAAAAGCCCTTTCTGGAAAGCGTTTTATAGTAAGCCCGGAAAGTATATTTTTGAAACTGAAATATCATTTATATTATTGCATTATTATCAAATAAAAAAAGCGCTGGAATCATTAAATACCGAGAGATTAATATGTGATTTCTCGTTCCTTTTAGACCTCGCATATGCGAAAAGCGGTATGGGCGGAACAAAACTAAATGCATTT
>DAOVQR010000033.1 GCA_030628575.1 bacterium | reverse complement strand
TTATTATTCCAAATTAGCTGGCGGTGATAATTCCAAATTAGCTGGCGGTAATTATTCCGAATTAGCTGGCGGTTATAATTCCAAATTAGCTGGCGGTGATAATTCCAAATTAGCTGGCGGTTATTATTCCAAATTAGCTGGCGGTGATAATTCCAAATTAGCTGGCGGTAATTATTCCGAATTAGCTGGCGGTTATAATTCCAAATTAGCTGGCGGTGATAATTCCAAATTAGCTGGCGGTGATAATTCCAAATTAGCTGGCGGTGATAATTCCAAATTAGCTGGCGGTAATTATTCCGAATTAGCTGGCGGTAATTATTCCGAATTAAGTCTTAATGGTAAAAATGCTCTTGGAATTGCAGGGAAAGGTTCAAAAATAAAAGGAGTTCTTGATGCTTGGATAGTTCTTTCTGAATATGACAAAGAAAGTAATATTATTAAAATCCATTCTCGCAAAATTGATGGGAAGAAGATAAAAGAGAACACTTTTTATACTATTAAAAATGGTAGATTTGTAATTAGTGAATAATTAATTAATCGATATCGGGTGCTAGACGAGGGCAATTATATGCCAAAAATTAACAATTACTGGAAAGCTCCAGTGAAAAAAAGACACAACAGAACATATCGCAGATCATTAACAAAGCATAATAAAAGAATAAGAGATAAAAGAATATTAGCTTTTATGGCAATATGGTTCATATCAATAGCCATCAACGCCGTAGCTAGTAGTTCTAATAGTTTTAATATCAACGGTGCGGTGATTGTAGTGGAGGAACTAAATAGCCCTAGTGGCTTATATTCCGATGAAGCCGAAACTGCTTCATTCGTTGAGCAGGAAAGTGGAGCAGTGGACACTTCAGTTGCTGTTTCACTTCCTGTAATGATTGAAATAGAAAAATCAAATGAAATAGCAATTAGAGCAATAACAAAAGAGTTTGATTTTAAATGGGAAAATTATATCGTAAACTTAGCTTGCTGTGAAGGACTTCTAAAAACCGACACAATAAATGACAAAGGCAATTATCCAGTAGGCAGTCGTGATCGTGGCTTGTATGGAATAAATGACTATTGGCATACAGAAGTTTTAGATGAATGTGCAAAAGATTTACGCTGTTCTACAATTTGGACGATGAACCATATTAATAACGGAAAGCAACACGAGTTTATTTGCGACAAAAGAATTAGAGGAGTAGAGGACTTTTATTTAAGATGTTTAAATTAAAAAAATGAAAGAAGAAACACCAAATTGTTATGAATGTAAATACCGTGGGACAATACCTGGAGATTGTCATTCAACTTGCTCAAACAAAAAAGCAATAGTTCAAGGGAATGAACACGGAATAAAGAGCGGTTGGTTTTTCTGGCCATTTAATTTTGACCCAGTATGGCTTGAGAAATGTGATGGATTTAAAAAAGATACGAAAAACCAAGAGCAATAGCGTTTGGGTTATAAACTTTATCCGTTAAAATAATAAAATGACAGACCAAGAATTTAGAGTATTAGAGAAAATGCAAATTTATGGAGGTGATTTTATAAAAGCATTAGCTAATTGTTTTCACAAAGCAGATAATATAAACTTTAAAAAATTAAAAGATACATTTTCAGAATATTGGAAACAATATGAGGAGATGTAGAAAGGAAATAAAATCATGGATTAATGTCTAAATACTCAAAACTTCAAACTCTGTTCCAAACTCAAAGTAAAGGCTGTTGCATCAACTTTAATCTCTTAATAATAAATATGGACATAATAAAATGTAAAATTTGCGGAAAGATATTTTTTCAAATAGTAAATATGACCGCTACTTCAGATTTTGAATATGATAATAATTGTTGTAAAGAATGTAATAAAGAAGCGAAAGAGAATAGTAAATAATTTTTAACTAACCCTATTATGAATAAAGAACAAAAATGCATATCATTATCTCTTGCTCAAGAACTCCAAAAAATAGCAAAGAATAATAAATTTGAGTTGCCAGAGAGTGAACATATGTGGTTCAATCTTGCAAATCAAGAAGAAAAAGATAAAGGCATTGAAAAATGGGAAATAATGAATATTCACGATGTAGAAATGTTGGGTGAATATCCAGCCTACGACACTCTGGATTTCCAGAATATCCTTGCAGAAATAAGAAAATGACTATATTTTTATTTATTGGATAATAATTTATTATGAATAAAGAACAAAAGAAAAAAATAAAATGTCCAGTATGTAACACAGACATTCATAGAGTTGGCTATATTATGGAATACAACGACGAAGGAATACTTGTTGAAAGTGTATGTGGAAGATGTAATGGTAAAGGCTTTATATTCGTTAAAGAATAAATTATGGACAATATACAAAAAGTAACATCACTAGAACTCTCAAAAAAGATTGACGCTCTAGCAAAAAAGAAAGGGATTAAATTGGAGAGTGAGATGTATTGGTATAAATTTTTTGAAGACGAAGACTTTGAACTATTTTCTAAGAAAGATATTATAAATACTTTGGTTAAGAAAAAAGAAACTTATCCAGCATTAGACACAGCGGAGTGGGGAATGATATTGCCAGAAATAATAATTTTTAGAAAAGATAGATACGAATTAGAAATTAAAGAGAAATGGTCGGTTGATTATTACTTTGACTCTTATCCTAGTTGTGGTGGAATGTTAAGACTCTTAGAAGAAATAAGCGACCAAAATTGTTTTGATGATAATTTCGCAGAAGCAATGGGGAAAATGTATTTTTATTTATTGGATAATAATTTACTATGAATAAATACGATTATATATTTAGTGATTTTATAAGTTGTGTGGCTTATTTCTTTATGATGATTATCAATTTAGCAATATATTCTTTAGTTTTTTTAGAAATAATTAAATTTATAAAATGAACAAAACAAAATACAACCAACTTAGAGAAGCTATAACTCTTGCTGTGCCAGATATTTTGGAGTTGAAAAAAGGCTGTGTAATAAATGAAGATCCTGCTAGGTCTGACTGGAGTGTTATAGTTGGTATTGACAAAAAAGAAATATACATCCAGAGCTGTATAAATGAATCTTATATTTGGCATATAACAAGAGATGAATTTAAAGAACGATATAAAATAATTATCGGAAGAGACATACAATTAGAAGATTGTCTGATTGTTTTACAAAAATTTGGTAAAGGAATTGTTTTTGGAGGAGCTAGTAATAGTTTTTATTCAAAAATAGGAAATAAAATAAAATGGCTTGATATTCATTGGAAACCAAATAAACACCTCCAAGACCAAAGCGATGAATGCAAGGAGCTTTTGTGGGATTTAATTTGTAAAAAATAAAAAGTTTGGCAACACTTATATAGTGTGTTATAATATATTTATAATATGTAATACACTATAAAAATGAATAGAAAAGTAAACATTGGGCATAGGATGAAAGATCTCCTAGATGAAAATTCGTTTGAAGTGCTTGAAAAAATGGGGTTTAGATTCTTCTGCGACAGAAGAACTGGAAAGAGATTAAGAATTATAAAGCATCGATGGCAACGATAATACCATTGATAGACGATGCGATAAAACTTTCCCGGGAAGAAGAATATTTGGGAAAAGAAAAAACTAGCTTCTGGGCATCCGAAACTGAACTGATGGCCTTTGAAATCTACCACCGATGGGTAGGAACCAAACCAACAAATCCAATCACGGAAGAAAAACTGATGATGCTGAAAATGCGGAAGCTGACCGAAGAAGCTATAGTATTATTTTTAAGAAAATCAGGAGCTTTAATAGAAAAATTTTCGAATGATGAGCGATGCTATTTTGAGTGGGGACCACATAAAGTGCCAATATCAGGCTATCCGGATGTTGGAGTAAATATTGGCGGAGAAGAAATAATAGTGGAAATCAAAACATATTATGGAGGAATGCAACACAATAAAATTAGAAATGGCGGAGTGAGAGAATCATATCTGAAACAGTTGGCGATCTATATGTACCACTGGAAGATTAAGCATGGCATTCTGTTTATGGTAAACCAGGGAACCGGAGAACGATTTGAATTTGAATTATACCAGGAGGGAAATGAATATCATTATATCTGTCCAGATAATGGAGTTGAAATTGATATGCTATCGGTGTTTAAAAGATTTGAAAAGATTTGGATTGAGAATGTGAAAGAAAAGAAAGAACCAGAAATAGAATTTCAATATAAATATGACATTGAAAAAATTGACTGGGATGAGATGTCGGCTGGAAGAATAAGCAAGGCGCGGAATAATAAAGCTGTTATTGGAGACTGGAGTGTGATCTATTCTGATTTTAAAGATATGATTGTTAAAAAACAGGGGACAACCTTGGGATATACCGATAAAGAAATAGCGCGGATCAAAGAATTAACCGACGGTTACACTTCTAAAAAATCTAATCAAGTTAAATTTAATCCAAATGAGCTTCAATAAAAGACAAATTAGAATATTAATAAATCATCTAATGAGGGAACTGAAAGACTGTGAAGATAACAGTCGTTATGAAAAATTATGGGAAGAAAGAAGATTATTAAAAGAGGAATTACAAACTAAAATTGATTATGATTATAAAAACACATCCAATGAACTCATCAAATATATCCCGCGCGGGATATGATGAAGAGAGTAAAACTTTAGAAGTCCAGTTTAATACTGGAATGATCTATCGCTATGACGGTGTGCCGAAAATTATGTATGATGAAATGTTTAAGTCCACTTCCCCCGGAGGATATTTTAGAAAGTGGATTATAGGGGGAAAATATAAATTTAATAAGATAGAGAAAAAGAAATAATGAAGAAATATCAAATAATTTATGCTGATCCTCCATGGCGGTATGAACATCCAGCTATTGGAAGTAAATCTAAGGCGATTGAAAATCATTATCCTACAATGTTGTTAGAAGATATTAAAAAACTTCAAGTCAATAAAATAGCAGACGATAATTGTGCTTTATTTTTATGGGCAACAGCTCCAAAGTTAAAAGAATGTATTGAAGTTGTTGAGGCATGGGGATTTGAATATCGGACTTGTGCGATTTGGGATAAAGAGTCTATTGGGGTTGGTTATTGGTTTAGAAATCAGCATGAATTATTATTGATTGGCAAAAAAGGAAAGTTTAGTCCGCCAGAACCTAAATTAAGAGTTAGTTCGGTATATCAAGAGAAAAAAACACAACATAGTAAAAAGCCCACATTTTTTCGCAGTTTAATTTCAAGTTGGTATCCTAATATAAAAAAGATAGAATTATTTGCGAGAAGAAATGACCCCAAAAATCTTTGGAATAAATCATCTTTTGATGGTTGGGATGTATGGGGGAATGAAGTTGACAGTGATATTAATTTAATAACAAACAAAAAATGAAATATTCAGTAAAATTATTAGCAAAGGGAATAGTAGAACTCAGGGAAAAAGAAGCAGAAGATATTGAAGCGGTGGAATTAGTAAGAGGGAAAATAAAAAATATTATAGATAAATTTGGAGAGGCAACATCTGAAGGTGGAATATCTTGGGAAGAAAAAACTACAATTTATGATGAAAATTTAGAAAGAAATATAACCATTGATGAACATCCTCTTGATATAATAGCTGATGAAATTTTAAAAATTTTTATTAATTTTAACAATCAACAAAAATGAAAATAATCGAACTGAAATCAAGCAACATTAAGAAGTTAAAGGCGGTGGAGTTAAGGGTGGATAAAGATAAGAATTTAGTGATGGTTACTGGGAAGAACGCCGCGGGAAAATCATCGCTATTGGATTCTATTTGGTACGCGCTGGGCGGGAAGAAAAATATCCCTGACGAACCGATTAGAAAAGGCGAGGAAAAGGGAGAGATAACAATTAATCTTGATGGGTATATTGTTGTTCGGACTTTTACTGATAAAGGATCATATTTAAAAATAACAAACAAGGATGGAAGCGACTACAGTAATCCGCAAGCGTTCCTGGATTATATAGTTGGCAATTTATCGTTCGATCCTCTTGAATTTTCCAGGATGGAATCTAAAAAACAAATAGCAGAGCTGATAAAGATCACTGGTTTAGATCTCACGGAGTTGGAAGAAAAGAAAAAAGAAATCACTCAGGAAAGATTATTTATAGGTCGTGAAGTAAAAGCAATGCCGATAATTGAAGCTGAAATAGTTGAAATGTCGAGAAAATTTATTGAAGAGAATAAAGACTTGCCGTCAATCAATGAATTAACTCAAGAATATACTAATGCTACAAACAACCTAAATCTATATAATAGAGCACAAGAAGATATTAAATTATACGAAGAAGAAATATCTGCCTTAAATAAGAAACTAAAAGATGCTCAAATAAAATTAGTAGAATTAAAAAATATTAAAAAGCCCATCGCAGATTTACACGGTATGAAAGTCAAAATAGATGAAAGAGAAACAATTAATGCTCAATTAAGAGTCGCAGAGAAAACGATAGAAGACAGTAATGATTGGAGTAAAATAAATGGAAAGTATTCAGATTTAACGAATTATATAAGGGCCGTAGACGAAGAAAAGAAAAAGAAATTAGCTGAAGTGAAAATGCCTATTGAAGGATTGGGCTGGGATGAGGAGGGCGTATCTTATAATAATATCCCATTTAATCAACTCTCCGGCGCGGAACAGCTTAAAATATCTATGGCCATAGCAATGGCTAGCAATCCAAAACTAAAGGTCGTGCTAATCAAGGATGGATCACTCCTTGATCAAGATAGTTTAAAAGTAGTTGAGGAAATGGCGAAAGAGAAAGACTGGCAAATATGGGTGGAGGCAGTGCAAGAGGATAAGAGTATAGGAATTTATGTGGAAGATGGAACGATAACAAGTATTGATGGCGTTCCAGTGGCTTGACATTCAAACCAAATCTGATAAAATATAATTAAGTTAATATCTAATTTAATTATATGAAAAGACAACCAAATAGGGAGAGAGATGTTATTTGCCAGATTTGCGGAGT
>DAOVQR010000058.1 GCA_030628575.1 bacterium | reverse complement strand
TTGCCTTGGATGTTTTATAGCATTTACTACCGCATCCTTTGTTATCTCAGTGAATGTAACCCTTTCTGTGTCCCTTTTGGGACTTGTGGCTTCTTTAATGTGAAATGCAATTGCTTCACCTTCCCTATCATAGTCAGTTGCCAAATAAACTTTATCTGCATCTTTGATTGCCTCTTTCAACATCTTAATTACTTTTGATGATTGACGAGGAATTACATATTTTGGCTCAAATTTTTTCTCAACATCTACTCCCAGTTCTTTTTTAGGCAAATCCCGGACATGACCAAAACTGGCTAAGACCTTATAATCTTTACCAAGATACTTCTCAATTGTTTTCCCCTTAGCGGGACTCTCAACTATAACTAGATTCATATCTAAATCCTAAATGTTATCAAACAATTTTAAATTACCAATTTTAAATTTTAAATCAAATTCAAATGTCTAAATTTCTAAGTTTTAAAATTAAATCATTACCTGCCCGCCATCCTGCACATAGCTGAGCATCTGCTGGCAGGCAGTTGCTAAAGCAACAGCTTTTGCAGGCGGGAAAATTGAATAAAAATTAAAAATTATAAATTAAAAATTTCCTAGTGTCCTAATAAATAATTGCTTGCTCCTATATTTCTAATTTTACCTTTTATTTCCATTAAACTCAATTTAGAATTCAAAACTTTAATATCAAGTTTAGTTACTTTTGATAATTTGTCAACATGAATCGGTTTATCTTTTTCCAAAAAACCTAAAATAATTTCTTCTTCATGGCTGTCGGGAATGATTTTTTTTGCCTCTTCTGTCTTTATTTTAACATCTAAATTCAGTTCTTCAATAACATCTTGACTATCTGTAACTAATTTTGCTCCTGATTTGATAAGATAATTTGGTCCTTCAGAAATTTTAGAACGTATATCACCAGGAATCGCAAATACTTCTCTATTATAATCTAACGCACATCGGGCAGTAATTAAAGATCCTGATTGTAATGCCCCCTCCACCACCAAGGTACCTAAAGACAAACCAGCTATAATTCTATTTCTGACTGGAAAATTATATCGTAATGCTGGTGTACCCGGCGGAAATTCAGAAATTATAGCACCACCCTTATCTAAAATTTTTTTGGCCAATCCGTAATGTGCCAAAGGATAGATTGAATCTAATCCATTAGCCAAAACGGCAATCGTTCTGGAGTTCACATCGAGTGCAGCAAGATGGGCAAAACTATCTATTCCTAAAGCTAAACCAGAAATAATTACCAAACCGGCTTCAGATAATTCTCTGGTTATTTTGAAAGTTGTTTGTCTGCCGTAATCCGAATATTTTCTCGAACCAACAACAGCCAAAGATATTTCATCAACACTTTTTAGTTCACCTTTGTAATAAAGTAATGCTGGACTATCTGGAATTTCTTTAAGCAATCTTGGATAATTTTTATCTTTTATAGTAACACATTTAATATTTAATTTTTTGAGTTTTTCTAGCTCTTCACTGGGATCTACATTTTTTCTTATCTCAAGAATAATATCCACAAATTTTTTAGGGATTTGCGACTCTAATAGCATTGAGTAAGAAGTCATCCATACTTCTTCTATGGTTTCGAATCTTGCCAAAAGTTTGGCAAATGTTTTTGCTCCAATCTGTCCATCTGAAGCCAAAGCAACCCAATAAGCTAAATCTTTTTGCACTTCTGTCCTTTTTACTGTTTTCTGTTAACTATTCGCTGATAGTTATTATAACATCATGATGATGATTACAGAAACCCTTGACAAAACTAAGTTTTTATGGTATAGTAATTTGTTAGGTTGAAAAATAGTAATAAAAAAGTAATAGATGGTGTTCTTGTAGGAAATAACCAAAATCTCGAAACTACTAGATTTTGGGATGACCTCCCCCTCCTGGGTCGTTTTCCTGCAAGAACACTCTCTGTTACACCTGACACAGCCCAAGTATTAAAATATAACGGCTAGTCACTCAGGAGGCTAATAGAGGGGCTAAGCAAAAACCACCCGCAAGGGTGGTTTTTGTAATTTTAAATTATAAATTATAAATTTTTATTTTATCAATTATTTTACGTTTTTCACTTTACATTTTGCGTTTACTTTACTTCCACTCCCATACTTTTGGCAGTACCGGCAATGATTTTTTCTGCCTGTTCTATTGAATTGGCATTAAGATCAGGCATTTTTTTCTCGGCAATTTGTCTTAATTGGGCTTTGGAAATTTTTCCAACTTTATTTTTTAAAGGATTATCAGTTCCTTTTTTAATTCCCGCTATCTGCTTGATTAAAACTGCTGCTGGTGGCTGCTTCAAGATAAAATCAAAAGTCCGATCTTCGTAAACCGTAATTACAACCGGGATTACAGTATTGCCCATTTGTTTAGTAGCATTATTAAATTTAGTGCAAAAATCCATAATATTAAGACCATGCTGACCCAATGCTGGACCAATTGGCGGCGCTGGATTTGCTTTGCCTGCTGAACACTGAAGCTTAATTATAGTTTTAATTTTTTTAGCCATGATTTATATTGTATTATTCCGCGCCAATTTTTTTAACGCTAATTTCGCAAATTTATTCGTGCTATTAGTGATAATAAATTCGCGCATGTTACAATCTTTTTTTCTTATTAGCGTTATTAGCGTAAAAAGATTAGCGCATATTGTTACCTTATTTCCTATACTTTTTTCACTTGCAATGAATCTAATTTGACTGGTGTTTCACGTCCAAACATTGTCATCAATACTTTAATCTTACCACGTTCTTCGTCAATTTCAGTCACTTTTGCTTCAAATCCCTTGAGCGGTCCATCAACAATTCTAACTAAGTCCCCTATCTCAAGTTCAATCTTAAATTTAGGTTCTTCTACTCCCATCCTCTTTTTAATTCTATCAATTTCTTCTGAATTCATTGGTGTTGGTTGAACACCCATACCAATAAATCCAGTTACATTAGGAGTATTTCTAACCATATACCAAGAATCGTCAGTAACAATCATATCAACAATAACATAACCGGGAAATATCTTTTTTTCCACAGTTCGACGTTTACCATTCCTTATTTCAATTCTTTTTTCTAAGGGAACTATTACATCAAAAATTTTCTTTCCCATATCCAAAGATTCAATTCTCTGACGCAAACTATCTGCCACCTGATCTTCATAACCAGTATAGGTATGAATAACATACCAGCCGCGCTTACCAGTTTGCTTTTGTATTTTAGCTTTGGCGGCAATTTGCCCTAATTTTATCTTTTCTTTTTCTAAATCTTCTTGTTTTAAATTTTTTGATTGGGTTTTTTCCATCTTATCCTTGGCTTTTAATTACAAACTCTAATAATTTTGATAATCCAAAATCGAAAGAACCAAAAACAGTCATAATTACAATCACCGCTACAATAACTACCAAAGTATGATTAATGACTTCTTTTTTTGTAGGCCAAACAACTTTTTTTGCCTCAGTTACTACACCTCTAAAATAACTTTTAATGTTATTTATAAAACTCATTTGATTCCTTTGATTTGGATTTCTGTATATAGCTGACGATGACCATAAGTTAGTTTATATCTTTTTTTTGGCTTAAATTTAAAAACTTTTACTTTTTCATCTTTTCCTGAATTGATAATTTCCGCAATCACTTTTTTATTATGAAGAATATCATCAAACTCAATTTTTTTTTCTTTTGAATCGAGTTTTTCAATCTTTAATTTATCACCAACTTCCACTTTATATTGTTTGCCACCAGTTTTAATTACTGCAATAGACATAAGTTATCCTATAAATAATATTTTTATAATACAACAATTATCCGACAAAGTCGAATAATCCAATTTTCTATTTACAATAATATAATAACATTAAACTAATATTAAGTCAACAAAAAGGCAAAACTTATTTTGAGTTTTTAATTGTTGTTTTGCATTTTTCGCTTTGCATTTTTCGTTTTATCCTAGAATGTTATCTTTTTATGCCTCAAATAGATACTCTGCAGAATTCCAATAGATGCCAGATTTAAAATCATTGAACTGCCGCCATAAGAAACTAGAGGCAAGGTAATTCCCGTTACTGGCATAATTCCGATATTCATTCCAATATTTACAAAAATCTGAAACAAAAACATTACGCCTATTCCTACAGCTAGTAACATACCGAAATAATCTTTGGAAATTTTGGCCACATTAACTATTCTAAAAATTAAAATTGCAAAAATTAAAATCAATACTATTGAACCAAGAAATCCGGCAGTTTCAGCAAAACCAGAAAAAATAAAATCAGTATGAGCTACTGGCAAAAAATTCAGTTGACTCTGTGGACCATGACCAAACCCCTTACCAAATAAACCACCACTTCCCACAGTAATCATTGATTGAATTACGTTGTATCCTGCACCAAATCGGTCTAATGTGGGATTCAAAAATGTATAAATTCTTGCGCGTTGATAATCCTTCAAAAACATCCAAGCAGTTGGCAAACTGATTAAAATCATTAATATCACTGTAATAAGTTGTTTCATCGAAAGACGAGAATATAATATTATTCCCAAACTGATGGCAACTAATACTATTGCGCTACCAAAATCTGGTTGTCTCAAAATCAAAAATACTGGAATTGCAATTAAAATTAGACCAAATATTAATCTTTGAATACTGATTTTTCCGATATAATCAGCAAAAAGAGCAGCAAGCGCAAATATTAAAAAAAGTTTTATAAACTCTGACGGTTGAAGATCAAAAAATATTAAATCTATCCAGCGTTTTGCGCCAAAAGATGTCTTACCAATAAATAACACCAAAACTAATAATATAATACCAACTAAATAAAATATCCAGGCAATATTTTTATAATTGCGATAGTCAACAAAAGTTAAAACAATCATAAGAATAATACCAATTACAGCAAAGATAATTTGATTGTGAAGTAAATGAATTTGATCATTATAATAGGTTAAACTATAAATTACTGCAATTCCCGTACATAATAACAAAATCGGGATAATAAATAATATCCAGTCAAAAGTTTTGGGTAATTTAAATCTTAGACGTTTCATTTATAAACTGATATGGCTAAAGTAATGTTATCTTTTTTAATAATATTTTTATTTGATTCGGAAATACCTTTTTCAACCGATTTTGCAATGGTTTGAGATATAATATATTTTTGCTGCTCTTTAATGGCTTGATTTACTAAACGGTCGTTAGATGAATAATAAATTTTTATCTTATCTTCTGGCGATAATCCTGATTTTTTTCTCAACACTTGAACATAACGAATAATTTCTCTTGCCATCCCTTCTAGTTTTAAATCCTCTGTAAGTTCAATATCAAGGCAGATCTTAATATTACCTAATATTAGTCGCTTATATCCTTTTGGTTGCTCTTTAACTTCTTCTATCTCTTTAACATTAACTTCTTCTGCAATTAGCTGCAACAGTTCTTCATTT
>DAOVQR010000062.1 GCA_030628575.1 bacterium | reverse complement strand
TCGTAATTTATCCCAATAGTATTCTAATATCCATTCCTCCCCTCCGCCAAATCCACCTCGCACTAAAATAATATCTCCATCTTGATATTTTTCGGATATAAATTGGGCGATTTTGTCTACTCCGGGCGCTTTTACATCACGGCTAAAATGAATAAAAATACCACTTAAATTGATTAAAATAAATAAAATTGTTAGTATTTTTCCCCACCAATTTTTCCAAATATTAAATACACCATAGCTGACAACAATAATATAAAAAGGATAAATATAAATTAAATATCTTGTTGAACGTGAACCAACTTCAGCCGAGACAATCGCAAGTAATACTGCAATAACCATTGGGGTAAGAATAAACCAGAATTTTTTCTTTTCAGTTAAAAATAATTTCAGCTTGCCATATATAAAGATTGCAAAAGGTATTATAATACTTAACATAAATATAATAAATAATAGAATATTATCTGATAACATTGATTTAATATCAGAAGAATTAATATTTAAAAATAATCTTCCGGCACCAAATCTATAAAACGCGCCTATTAAACCCTTGATATTTGTCAGAATTGATACTGTGTGTGATTTTTCAATCAACCTTGCAGAAAACTGAGATATCATAATTGAAATTTGAGGAACAAATAATATAAAAATTGATAAGTATAATATTATCCAAGTTTTAATTTCTTTATACTGTTCTTTATTAAAAATTAAATATAAAATCTGACTGCCAATTATGATAAATCCCAAGTAATGAGTATAAATTGCTAAAACACTTGAAATAATATATCCAACAAAATACCACCTAGTTTGCGAGACCTTATTTATCCCGAATGCAATTGAGGGAAAATTTCGCAGCTCGATTAATGATAAAAAGAAATAATAAGAAATTAATGATAATAATAAAAATAATGAATACATTCTTGCTTCTTGGGTGGGATAAATCAAATAAGGAGAAATCGCAGCAAAAATTGATGCAATTAAGGCTATTTTTTTGTCAAATATTTTTTTAGCAAAAATATAAATAAAATATATTGATATTATTGCCGCTAAAACTGATAATAATCTGGCACTAATCTCATTGATACCAAAGCTTATAAAAATTTTTAATAATAAATGGTATAAGGGTGGATGTACATCTTGTGCAGTTTTTGATAGTAAATCTCTCCAATTATTATTGGCTATTAATACCATTATTCCTTCATCACCATCAAAAGGACGGATTCCAAGCTGAAACAATCTTAATATTGCCGCGAAAATTAATATTAAAATTATATAAACTTTTGATTTGTATTTATCGGTGTTCATTTGCATCTAATACCTCAAATTCGTATTAGTTAGTGTTTTTTAAAAGTCCAATATCTATTGGCTAAGAAATTCCAAAATAAAACTATAGTTATAGCGATTACAACCGGGATATTTATCCGCAGAAGTTCTTCTTCAATACCACTGACAATATTTTGAAGAGATTTCATAATTATTAGATTTAACCCGAGACCGATAATTGAGATAAAGAAAAATTGAATATATTGTTTGGCGATTTTCTTTTCTTTACTTCTGAAAGTCCAAATTCTATTTAAAATATAATTAGCCGTGGCAGCCAATGTGAATGAAATAATACGTGATGTGTAAATATTAAAATTAAATTTAAAAACCAGAAGATTATAAACTCCCAAATCTATGATAGTGCCTAGCAATCCAACTATTCCGAATTTAATAAATTGTCGATAGGTTTTTTTTCTTAAAGCAAGCTTGAAGATAATTTTTGCTGAACGAGACAATTCGCCTGAGATTTTTGACTCTCCCACTTGTCTATCAACAAAAGTAATAGGAAATTCGGTGATAGAGAATCCTCCTTCTTGTGCTAGATTAATCATTTCAACCTGAAAAGCATAACCTCCAGCAATAATTTTATCTAAATCTAATGACTTTAAAAATTTCCGACTATAACATTTAAAACCAGCAGTGGCATCTTTTGGTTTCAAACGTAAAAGCAGACGAGTGAAAAAATTTGCTCCATAACTATTTACATACCTATACCATTCCCAACCAACAATTTTTCCGCCTTTTACATATCGAGAACCAACCACAACGTCATAATCTTTTGATTTTTTAATCATTTTGGGCAAGTATTTTGGGTTATGAGAAAAATCCGCATCCATACTGATTATCCGATCATAACCCTTTTTGAGTGCCCATTTAAACCCTGCTACATAAGCTTTTCCTAAACCTTCTTTCTTTTTTCGATCCAAAACAAATATTTTGAATTTTGAATTTTGAATTTTGAATTTTGAATTTAGCCGCTTAACGGCGGCGCTGGTTCCATCAGGTGAATTATCATCAATAATTAAAATATCGACATTTTTCAACTTTAAATCTGAAATTGCCGGGAGCATTTTTTTGATGTTCTCTGCTTCATTATAGGTTGGTATACAAATTATTGTTTTCATTTAATTATACTTTCCTTTTGATAAATTCTTTTTGATTTTTATTAATTCTTTAAATGTATTATATGCAGCCCGACCGCTTCTTAATTGTGACTGAGGGGAATCATACCAATCAACTGCTACTTCTTTAACTTTATAATCAAGTTTTTTTGCTATTACTAAAACTTCGATATCAAATCCCCATCTTTTAATTGTAACTCTTTTAAAAATCTCCTTTGCAGCACGGGACTCAAATAATTTGAAACCACATTGAGTATCTGCATAACTAATTTTTAATAAAAATTTAATAAATATATTTCCCGATCTGCTAATTACCCTCCGAGCTAAAGGTTGTTTAATCTTAATACTATTTTTATCAAGATATCGAGATCCGATTACTATCTGATGTGATTTTATATATGGAAGCATTTTTTTGATTTGATTAATATTAGTAGAATTATCTGCATCCATAAACAATATATAATCACCAGTTGAAGCCATTATGCCGCTTTTCACTGCTGCGCCCTTACCTTTATTATAGGCGTGTTGTAACATCTTAAGATCGATTTTTGATTTTCTGTATCCAATTTGCTTTACAACATTCATTGTATCATCAGAACTGGCATCATCCACAATAACGACTTCGGATTGATATGCTTGGGCTGACAAAAAATCCAAAACACTTTTTAATGTTTTTTCTATTCTTTTTTCTTCGTTATAAGCGGGTATTATAACAGATAATTTTCTCATTATTTTTTCCTTTTATAAATTTGGATAAATGGCACATTGGCTGATTTAATAGTATGGACTAATTCATATTGATTATCTACCTCATTCTGATTATACCAAATATTATTTAAATTGATGATAATATAATCTGGATCTTCTGAAGTAATAATCAAATCCTTTCTTAATTTGTCTCCTTTGGTATGATCTGGAATTGTATTAATAAAAACGTGAGAATTTGATTTAGCTTCATTCGAAACCCATTGACAGGCTTCTTCTACTCCTTCACCCCACCAGCCAATGGGAAATAACTTATTATTATAAACATTGTTGGAACCACCAACCAACTCATTGTAATAGGTTAAATAATATGGATGATAATAAATATTTATTGACATCATATAAATAAGTAGGATTAGGGTAAAAATAATAATCATTTTTACTCTTTTTATCCAGTAGAAAAATCCGACTGAAGCCATAATAACTACTGCTGGATATATAGCAATAATATAGCGAACGCCATTTTGTTTTGTGGGAGATAAGGTAACTAAAAATAACACTAAGAACCAAGCCAGTATCACAAAATTATTTTTATTCTTATTTTTAAAAGTATCAATGAAAAAGGGAATAAGCAATATCAATATTAATACTGGAGTTGCAATGAAAAAATATACTAAATAATATAAACACCCTGGAGTGGCCAAGTGGCCAAAAAAAATCTCTTTTATTCCTCCCCAATGGCCCATTGTTGTGTTCCAATGATTTATAGTATCTGACCATAACCATGGCCAACTTAAAAATAATACTGCACCAGCAATAAACGGAATAATTATAGCATACCAAAGTAATTTTCTATCCTTACCCTTGATAAGATTTTTTCCTTTTAAAATAAAAAATATTATAGGCATCAAAATGAATAATAAAAAATTATTAAACCTAGTAGCAATAGATAATCCCAATGAAATTCCAGATAAAAGAAATAATGAATCACTTGATTTTTGGATTGCCATAATAAATAAATATAATGTTAAACAAAAAAATAAAGTTGTCGGAGTATCCAACCCATAGACAATATTAAGTCCAATAAAATAGGGTATTAACGATAAAATAATAGCTGATAACACCGCTACTTTTGTAGAAAATAATTCTTTAGCTAAATAAAATACAATCAGTATTGTTAACGCCCCCATAATAGCAGAGGCAACTCGACCATTTGTGTAATCAGTTTCTCCATTAATATATTGCGGGATACTTACTAAACCATAAATATATTTAGCAACAGGAGGATGTTCTTTATTAGCATCCCAATGGCTAGAGTTAAAATCTAGTGCTTTAATATTTTTTAAATAACTTTTTCCAGCATCAAAATAAGCTGCTTCATCCCAAGTTTCTCCTTGTAAGTTGATTCCCCAAAGTCTTATTAATAATGCAAAAGCAAATATTAGTAGTGGGAGATAAATTTTAATTTTTTTTAACTTTGCCATCATTTTTATTCCTGAAAGATTTTAATATTATCTAGAAAAATACTAGTTGCTTGATTTGATTTGATTCTAAATTCAACAGATTCTAAATCATCATAGGCAATTAAATCAAGGTTTATATCTACGTATTTGTCATCAAAATTAAAATCTTCTACCTTTAATTCTCTTTTAGCAATGGCGTGGGGAAAATCTTCTGCAGAAACTTCTATATAACCAATATTATCATCTTTTTCAAAATCTTCTATTTTTAATCTAAAGGTTAATTTATATTTTCCTTTATTAAGTTTGATCCAAGGGCCAAACACCAAATAGCCGCCAACTCCTTCATCAATTTTACGAATTATATCTGATTCGGCGTCATCATCATTCACAATTATATCTGAATTTGAAGCTAAAGATAAAGACCCAATCTCATTATATAAATCAATATGATAGCTAAAATAGTATAATTTATAGTATATTTTATTATCAACTTTATTAATAATTGCATAAAATGATTTATCTGAATTGATTTTTTCAGCTAACTGCTCAGGACTATTGACTACATCCGTTTCTTCAGAATCAGAATTAATCGTTTTATATTTCTTTTTACTAAATTGAATTGGAATTGATATATCAGAAAAAATATCATTTGTTGAAAGATCAAAAGATGATGTTACTAATTTAATATTATCTGTCTGA
>DAOVQR010000100.1 GCA_030628575.1 bacterium | reverse complement strand
AGTTAAGTATTGAAGACCTCCAATAATGATAACAATAACAAATATTACACCCGCAGCTCCGAAAATTAATTCAAAAATAGGTTCTAATACTTTAGTTTTTAAATTTGCTGTAGCTGTAGCTGTAGGCACAGGAGTATAATATGGATTTGCAGCAAAACCAGATGACAGTAATATTAAATTAATAATAATGGACGTAAGGATTGTTTTTATAAATTCTTTTATTCTCATTATATTAATATTTCCATAGTTTACTAATTAAATAATCCATTAATAATTTTGCCACAACGATTATTACCATTCCAATAATTGCCCAAGTCACAGTTTTTTTACCTTTTTCCATTTTTTCTTTATCACCAAATGAAGTCAGATATTGGATGCCGCCCCAAATAAAGAAAATAACTCCAACAGTTACTACTCCTGCCTGCAGATAGTATAATATCTTATTTAAGATTGCTATGATAATATCAGGAGTTAATTCTGTTTGTTGATCCTGAAATACCGCTTCAACAATAGATTGATTTTGATTGCATCCACCCAATATCGCAGTAATTGTAAATAATGCAATTAAAAATGATGTCTTTTTTATTATATCAGAAATTTGATTTTTTTTCATCATATTAATTATCCTGGCCAGATATGAGAAATTATGTATTCTACAAAAGTTTTAGCGAATAATACTATTACAATCCCAATTGCTGCGGCCGTTAAAGCTGTTTTTGCTCTTACTGCTTGTTCTTCGTTACCAAAAGATGCTAAATATAAAATTCCAGCTACTAAAATACTAACAAAAAACATTAGATAACCAAACATTGTTAAAAGTTCGGGAATGCTTTTAATAAAACTTTTTAAATCTTGCGCTTTAAGGAAATTCTGCAGTTCAGGTGGAGTAGTGAATATTAATTTACTAGTAGATGCGGGTTTAGGTTTAGGTGTAGCAGATGCAGATGTAGGTGTAGCAGGTGCGGGTTTAGGCGTAGGTGTAGATTTTTGCGCCAAAGCTGTATATGGCACAAGAATAGCAAATAATAAAATAATTATCAGTAAATTCTTTTTAATTTTATTCACCTTTTACCTTAATGTTAAATCTTAAATGAATTTTGCAATCTGCATTTTACATTCTACAATTGTTAATATGGTTCGGTTCTGAGCCAAGTTGTTGCTCTATTGGCAGCTGCATCAATTGCGGCTTGAGGATTTTGGTTATGAATCGTCACATTTTTAATTAATTCGTAAAATATATCATCAATTTTTCTAGGAAATTTTCCTTTATACCAACTTTTAGCGGTATTAAGCTGAAATGCAAAAGTTGCTCCTTGGTCATCAACCCTTTCTTTGACAATTGGCACATCATCATCAGCAATTTTATATGGCGATGGACGCTTGGTGGCTTTTAAATAATCATTTAATTCTCTATCTCGAACATAGTTGATAAAATCCCAAGCCACGTCTGGATTTTCGCAATTATTGGTTACAGTTTCCACCCAGTAATTGGCATAATCAACTACATCTGTCTGTGAACTGTCTTTGATTTGAGGTAGGGGACTAATAGTATAGTTGAATGTGGGAGCCCGATCAAATAGTTGTTTTTGGATATAGGAATAATGAATCATCATTGCTGTTTTTCCCTCAATAAAGGCGGTTACTGAATCAGGCATAGATGTATTCCAACTATATACTTCTTTAGACGGATCAGAAAAACTCTTATAAAATTCTAAAGCTTTTGTTCCGGCATAAACTGGTTCGCCACTTTGTTTTTGAATGGCTAGATTGAAAGTAGCGGTTTCTTTATCATCAGAAATCATTTGAGTGTGATTTTGCAGCATTAGAACACTCAGGATATCAGTTGAATGTTCTACGTTATTGGCGGTTCCTAAAGCAATACCAGCTCTGGCAATATTGTCCCCATCTTTTTTAGTTAAATATTTTACTGCTCTAATTAACTCATCCCAGTTGCCAGGAGCTTCTTCCAATATTTTGTCTTGATGATCAACGATTTTTGCATCTTCTAATTCTTCCCTGACTTTATTCAAAATATCTTGATTATAGTATAGAGACAAGGTGTCTACGCTCCACGGCATACCATAAATTTTTCCATCAATAATATTATCATTTGTTACTACGGCAGGGAACATCTCTTTATATTGTTCCTCGCCCATTATTTTTTCCGGTAATGGTTCAAGTTTATCATATTCTCTTGTTACCCAATCATTTCTGATCATCCAGATATCAGGGCCTTGTTTGGCAGCTAAAGCATTGGTGGTAGTTTCCACATATTCATCATATTCTTTTTGTTCGTAAGTAATTGTCAAATCATATTTCTCACGTCTGTCCTCAATATAATCATTGATAATCGGCTGCATTATTTCTTCACTATCAAAAAGACGCCATATTTTTAACGTTATTCTTTTACCAGGAGCTTTTTCACCCCCGTTATCTGGACCACAACCAGAAAAATTGACTGTTAAAACTAAAACTAGAACTACGAAAATAATTTTTTTATATATTATCAAATACCCCTCCTTATAATACACAGATTTACACAAATTAGAACACAGATCTATACGTAAAGAATTTCTAATTGCTCTAATTGACCTAATTATTTAAAATTCCAAATAACAAATTCTGGAAACGTAAAGTGTAAAATGCAAAACGTAAAATAACAATATAAAATTTAAAACAATATAATTATATTTTAAGCTTTAAGTTGTTGCTTTACATTTTTCATTTTTAGTTTTACGTTTGTTCTATGATTTGTGATTTGATTAAAAATTAGGTTAATTTAAAAATGTGTTGTTTTGTGTTTAAGGTATTCTCTCAATTGGCTGCCAATTTCTGGATCCATTAAGCCAAATTCAATATTTGTTTTTAAATATTTAAATTTATTTCCCGTGTCATAATAAGCAGCATTTTTAGTTTCAATAGTATATACTGGTTTTTTTTCCTTATATTTATTTATTGCATCAACCAACCACAATTCTCCACCCTTACCAATTGAAATTTCTTTAAGACATTCAAATAAATATGGTTTAAATAAATATGCTCCATGTGTTGCCAAATTGGATGGTGCTTTATCGGGATCGGGTTTTTCCACAATATCTAGGATTTCATAAATATTATCTTTAATTTTTTTTGTTTTGGCAATTCCATATTTTGATAAATCTTTTTTATTGGGAATCTTTATACCAGAAATTACCGCGTGTCCATATTTATTATAAACGTCAATCATCTGTTTTAATCTGGGAGGTTTGGCATAAATGAATTCATCTCCCCAAATTGCCACAAATGGTTCATTGCCTACAATTTTTTGGGCGCATAAAATAGGTGTTCCATTACCATAAGGACCAATTTGATTGATAAAATGAAATTTTGCCAAATGCGATATTTTTTTAATTTGCCTAAGTAAATTAATTTTTCCTGATTTTTGTAAATGTTTATTTAATTTTTTATTTTCCGAAAAATGATTTACTAAAGATTTTTTTTCAGGAGTTTTAACAATTATTATCTCTTCAATCCCCGAAGCTGCACATTCTTCTACAACATATTGAATCACCGGCTTATCAACAACTGGCAGCATTTCTTTAGGAATAGCTTTTGTTGCTGGTAGCATTCTGGTACCAAGACCCGCGGCTGGTATAATTGCATATTTAATCATGGTTAACAATCTTTCACACAAATCCACACAAATTAGAACACAGATCTACACGTAAAGAATTTCTAATTGATCTAATTGACCTAATTATTCTAAACAAATT
>DAOVQR010000044.1 GCA_030628575.1 bacterium | reverse complement strand
TTGAATATTTTTTTTGCAAAAATTACATGGTCGATTCATATCACCTCGCTAATAACTAATTTTAACTAATATCTAATATTTAATAATTTGAAATTTGATATTTAATTAATTGAATAAAAATTAAAAATTATAAATTATAAATTTCTTTTTAGCTTTTAGCTAAAAAGGTATATCATCTAAATTAATTTCTTCATCTTTTTTTATAGGTTTTTCATCAGGTTTCTGTTCATTTTTAGGAGGAACATCTGTTTTTGCTTTTTCCGTGGTAGATGATTCTACTTGAGATTCACCCGGAGATTTTGGTGCCCCAGTAGCTGATATATGATCTGCAATAATTTCTGTAGAATATCGCTTAATTCCATCTTGACCTTCCCAATTTCTGGTTTGCAATCGGCCGGAAACTAATACCTTTCTGCCTTTATATAAAATCTGATTGCAAATCTCTGCTAATTTGCCCCATGCCACAATATTATGAAATTCCGTTGATTCTTGTTGCTGCTGAGTTTCTTTATTTGTCCAGCGTCTATTTGTTGCCACTGAAAATGAAGTTACAGCTTGACCATTTGGTGTATAGCGAAGTTCAAGATCACGAGTTACATTTCCCATAATTATTGCTTGATTAAAATCTATCATATAAGCTCCTTGTGGAGCACACAAATCTACACAAATACTTGTTATACTCCTAACAAATTTATTCTAATTGTTATATCATTTGCTCTAAATATCGTTTATCGTCTTATCACACAAATTTACGCTAAATGGGTGTGTAATTCTGTGTTACTCCTTAAGTAGCTCATCTAATTTTTCTTCTAATTTTGCCAATCTTTCTTCTTCTGTTACTTCTTCTTCAGTTAATTTTGGTTTTTCGATTTTCTCTTTTTTGATAATTTTTTCAGGTTTAGTTTCGATTTTTTCTTTACGTTTTAGGGGTTCTTTTACTACTTTTGCGATTGCAGGTTTCTCAATTTTTTCCTTTGCAGCTTTTCTGATTGGTTTTTTAGCTATTTTTTTAGATTCTTCCTTTACTTTTTTGATTTCAAATTTATCAAATTCTTTTTCTGATTTAATTAGCAAAAATCTTAAAATCTCTTGATTTAATAATAATTTTTTCTCCAAATTTGTCAAAATTTTTCCATCTGCATCAAAATAAATAGTGGTGTAATAACCAGCATTTTGTTTTTTGATTGGATAAGCAAACTTTTTTCTTCCCAATGATTCTTCTTTAATGATTTTTGCACCAATTTTTTCTACTAAAGTTTTAATTTCTTTAATATCTTTTTGTTCTTTGGTGATGTAAGTAATCTCATACATTATTATAATTCCTCTCTAACCAAACTCGAATTTTCTCGCTAATTATCCCTAATATTATTTGTGATAATTTGAGATGACATTTGTGATGGATTAGTGATTACATTTTCAATTAAAAAATATCTCATCTTGGCCATTGATCCCGTCCTTATTTTAGGCGGGATAAGCCCCCCACACCAAAAGCGGGAGGAATAAGAAACTAATTATATAGTAGCTAATAATTGTATTTTTGTCAATTTTTTTATCGATTTATGTTAACAAACCCATAATTCACTTCAACTTTTTACCCGATCGGGTATTTTGCTGAAGTGAATTTTTCCAATTTTTCCAATTTTATATTATTTTTCCATTGCTTTTTGCCAATATTTTGCAGATATTTTTCTGGTGATTGGAATTCTAACACCTAAAGAATTGATTTTTTCTTTAAAAAAGTTCTCTTCACCTTTTTTATATTCTAAATCTACATTTTGTTTTAATTCTTTTCTTATCGTTTTTGTGATTCTCATTTATTCCTTAATATCCTAATATTGCTGATCTAGACATTAAATTTGAATTCTACGACATCACCATTCTGCACTATGTAATCTTTTCCTTCCGCTTCTGATTTTCGCTCCCCAACAGGAAGAAAGATCAGAAAGTCCTCCAAAGCGATATCTATTTGTAAATTTCTGCAATCAGAATATTACAAGAGATTGAGCGACGGGGGATTTACACATTAAATCTAAACTCAATAATATCACCGTTTTGAACTATATAATCCTTGCCTTCCGTTCTCATTTTTCCGGCTTCTTTAGCGCCAGATTCACCATTATATTTGATATAATCATCGTAGCTTATTACATTTGCTTTGATAAATCCACGCTGGAAATCTGTATGAATTTTTCCTGCCGCCTCTGGTGCGGTGGAGCCGATTTTAATAGTCCATGCGCGCACTTCTTTTGGGCCTGCCGTGAAAAATGATTCTAGCCCTAAAGTATGATAGGCGACTTGAATTAATCTATCTAGACCAGATGATTTAAGTCCAAGTGATTCCAGATATTCCTTTTGTTCATTTTCATTTAAATCAATCAAATCCTGTTCCACTTTTGCACTAATTACTATTAACTTTTTCGGATCGTCAATAAAATCTAAATTAAACTTTTTTATACATTCTTCGGCCGTGAGATTGGCATCCCTTTCGCTAACATTTGCCGCAAAAATGACGGATTTATCAGTCAATAAATTTAACTTGTTACTTGTTACTTGTTGCTTGTTACTTTTTTCCTGTTTATCTTCAGATTGTATGTCAGCAAGTTGCAGTTCAGTTGAGATCGTCTCAAAATCATCTTTTGGATTAATTTTTCCAGCTATATGAATGACGTTTGGATCTTCAAAACATCTTAAAACCATACATATTGCGTCCGTATTACGAATATGGCTTAAAAATTTATTTCCCAATCCCTCGCCCTTGTGGGCTTCTTTTACTAATCCCGCAATATCAATAAACTCCACAGTAGCCGGTATTATCTTTGGCGTAGCCAACCCCTCGTAGCCTTGGCGAAGTGGGGTCGGTTTACTTGGATACATATTTGCTACAACGATTTTATACAATCGTTGTAGCCGTTCATCTGGAACATTTACAATTCCCACATTTGGATCAATGGTGCAAAAGGCAAAATTACTCGCCTGAGCTTGCCGAGATTTTACTAATGCATTAAATAATGTTGATTTACCCACATTGGGCAGACCCACGATTCCGATACTAAGTGTCATATAATACCTTATAATACTTTTATAAATTATAAAATTTTAATCTTTCTTGATAAGTTGTTTTGAAATCATCTTCAATTGATTTTTTAGTTCTTTTTATTAATTTATACCAATTTCTAATATCTTCATTTTGTAAAAGCCACATTAGTTCCTTGGGTTTAAGTTTTGTATATTTTCCCAATATCTCCGCAGACACTAAAGCTTTTAACAATTCTCTCCGAAATAATGGCGTTTGTTTTTCTATCTCAACTTGTATAATTTTTCTATAATCCTTTTTCGTTTTTTCTTTAATAATTTCAGTTATTGAGTTGATTGATTCTTGCATATAATCATAATTTTTAAATATATCAGTTCTATTTTGAACATACTGAAATACTTGTGCAGGTATTTGTTTTTTTAATTGTTCAGAATTTCTGGGGGCTAAAGTAAATGGTGCTTTTCTAAAAATAAAATGACGTAAAATAAAATCAGTTGTGTTGCTTAGTTTTGATTTTCCAATAAACATATCAGCTGGTTCATACATAGCCAATACTTCACTACGAGCGTATCTTAATAATGTATTATTTGATAATTTAACTATTTCTGGTATTTTTTCAATTATTTCATTTTCAGGCGTATTCCCATTAAATTTAGTAGTGATTTCTTTGATTTTTTCAGTATTTTTATCTGGTTCTATTGAAGCATCAATGCTATGTCTTTCTTCATGGGTATTAACAGCATTTATTATATCTTTGAAGGGCGGAAGTAGTTTTTCTACTTTTTTAGCTCGTGAAGAAATTACTCCTACAGGTGCTTTTAGACCTTCTAATAGTTGGTTTGGTATAACGAAAGCACCGATCTTTAATGATTTTTGAAAACCCGTTTTTTCTTTGTCGGATAATTTAGCACCACGTGATTTTTCCAAACCATTTATTCTAGCATTAATATAATCATCAATTTTTGAAGTTTCCCAATATAACATTGTTGGCTTGATTACTAAATTAATTTGTCCTTTTGGATATTCACCGAACATATCTTTAAATAATTCATTTTTCCATTGTTTATCATTTTCTAAAATTTTTTCTTTATAGCTATCAACAGTGTATTTAATAGAATTGTGAACAATAATATAATTTTTGATATTCTCTTTAAATGTATCAATCTGATTTTCAGATAACTGAATTCTTCCAGCATTATCCTCTAATATTTTATTAAGTTCTCCCTTGCTAATATCAGGATTTTTTCTTATTTTATTTTCCAAAGTTAAAGATAGGAGAGCAATGTTTTCCAATTGTATATTTAATCTTTCTTTAAATTTATCTATCTTTTCACCTCTAACATTTCTTGGTAAATCTTTTGTTTCCTCAAGAATAATTTTGAGTTTTTTTTGAGGGTCAAAAATACCATCAGAATTTTTTTCTGGTTCTATTTCTTCTTCGATTTTTGGTTTATATGATTCAAATTCGCTCATTGTTTTCCCTGTTAGATTTTTGTTCTTACAATTTGTCCTAATTTGTTTTTTTAATATTTTTCTTGTTTTTTGGTTTTGAAACTTTTATTTTAATCCTAAAAGGAATTGTTGTTATTGAGTTTTTACTATTCCGATAAATAAACTCATTTTATTCCTTGAATTATGAATAATGAACTACGAATTATGTATAATTTAGAATTTAAAATTAAAAATTTATAATTTCATGTTGATCATATCAGAAATAACAGGTATATTGCAACTATAAAATTTTAATAGATTGTGTTTTCAGATTGATTATGATAATTTTTTTAAATCTGCTTTAGATAACTTTGGTTTAATAATCAAAAATAACATAAAGAGATTTATTATAAGAAGGTAAAGTGGATATAAAAATCCTTGAAATTCCCATATTTGAATTGCTAAAAGAGTAAAAACAGATGCTAAAATATCAAATATATAGACAAGCCAATATTCAGTATGAGGTAATCGGTAAGTTTTAATTAGTGTCGGAACCATTCCAATAAAATCAGCTATCACTGCAGCATAAAGTCCCATAGAAGGATTATCAGTTAATTTCCAGATAGTTATTCCAATTAGTGCTATCAGTAAACATACGATATCTATTTTTTCCCAGCCACCCATTCCATACTTAAATGAAAGTAAGAACACAATTATACTTTGAATTGCACAAATACTTATAAGCCAAACAGCGACTCTATCTTCTTGAGCAAATAAAGAAATAGCACCAAGAACCATTATGAGCATAAGAACAAATCGTGTAGTTCTATGTGGTATAGTTTTTCTCTTAATTATTGACCACTCATAAATTAGGTAAGCGAAAAAAACAAAAATGACACTAATTATTATAAAAATATTTTGCATACTAAATCTTTGATTTTTTTTAATCTCTCCCTGACAAATCATACCAAAAGAATGGGGAATATTAAACCTACAACTTTTTCGTTATTCCAATGATTATCTAATTATCTATAAAAAATATAAAAAACAAATATTTAAAGTACTAAAGAATTTCAAAATATTGGAATTCATCATATCGGCAGTACTGCTGTACCTAGTTTAGGAGGAAAAGGATTTATTGATATTTTAACTGCAGTAGATAATTGGAAACAAGAAAAGAAAATTATTAATAGTTTTAAAAAACAGTGAAAATTATCAAGAATTATTATTTTTCAGGAATTATTTAAGAGAAAATCCTAAAGAAGCAAAAAAATATGAAAATTTAAAATTCAAATTATTACAAGATACACAAGCTGATAGAAAAGAATATACTAAAAGAAAACAAAAATATATTAAGAAAACGCTTGACAATAATTATAAATAATAAGTTTTGTATTTATTAAATATTTTTTGTGTTATAATATAATTAAGTTAAATGGAGGGTTTATAGTTGATCGTACTTTTATAAATTGGTATAATCAACAGTTAAAATTAAATAATTTGGATTATTTATGAAAATTCCAATTAAGAAATTAAAATCTATTATATTGTATTTCTGTACTTATACTGATATTAAATTTTTAGGCAAAGTGAAACTTATGAAATTGTTCTACTTCTTGGATTTTATGCACATTAAGAAATATGGTGCTCCTGTTACTTATGATAGATATGTTAATTTAGAGCATGGACCTATTCCATCTTCAATAAAAAATCTTGTTGATACTGCCACGGATGATATAGATAATTCAATTCTAACAGATACAATATCTATTGAGCGTCCCGATGGAATAAAAATGTGTAGAATAATTGCTAATCGTAAATTTACAGAAAAAGATAAAGAAAATTTTTCTGAGACAGAATTAGATATTTTAAAAAGAGTATGTTTAA